>JBDTMN010000012.1 GCA_039934295.1 Candidatus Taylorbacteria bacterium
GCCCTTGTGAACGGGAGCGGAAGGATTGGAGATGTCGACGATTTCGAGGGCGTTGTTAAACTGTGAAGCCACATAGGCATAGTTGCCGGAGACGAAGACGGATTGTGGACCGGAGAGAGCCGCACCGCCGACTCCGTTTGCGAGTGAGCCCTTGTGAACGGGAGCGGAAGGATTGGAGATGTCGACGATTTCGAGGGCGTTGCTATCTCGTGAAGCCACATAGGCATAGTTACCGGAGACGAAGACAGATTGTGGAGTCTCCAGAGCCGCGCCACCGACTCCGTTTGCGAGTGAGCCTTTGTGAACGGGATTTTTGGGGTCGGAAATGTCGACAATCTCGAGTGTTCCGGCGGCTGAAGCTATATACGCATAATTGCCGGAGACGAAGACGGATTGTGCGCTCAAGAGAGCTGCTCCACCGACCCCATTCAAAATCTTCCCCGCATGCGTCGGCTGTGTCACTCCTCCCATAAGATTAAATCCGGTGGAAGAAGCGATGGTGAAGAAGGGTTCCGCGGTGGGTGTGGTAGCCATGGCAAGAAGTGGATTTGTTTGGTTTGCCGTGCCTGCGATGGAGAGAGTAGCGAAAGGAGAAGTGGTGCCGATGCCGACATTCCCCACGTTGTTGTTGAAAATATTATTCCCATTCGTTGACCATTCTGTCGAGGTGACACCAAGAGACGAAGTTGCCACAAGGTCATATCCACCTGTAGCATTTCCAAGAAGAAGCTGTCCTTGTGAAGGAGGAGAAGAAGTGCCGGTGCCTCCATTTGTGGTGGCAAGAGTGCCACTTAGGGTAAGCGTGCCAGAAGAAGTAATCGGGCCTCCAGTAAAGGAGAGACCTGTTGTGCCTCCGGAAGCATCGAGAGAGGTGAGGGTGCCGGAGCTTCCACTGCTTCCGCTTGAATTGGAGTTGGAGTTTGAGTTTGAACGTCTGATGCTATCAAAAATTCGGTCGGTTTGGAGGGATTCGTGGAGAGCGAGACCGTAGAGTTGGTTTTGGAGATTCGTGAAAAGAGCGTCGACGTAGGATTGTGAGACACCTCCTGTGGTGGTGTAGGTGTTGTAGTAGGTAGGATTTTGTGTGACGTAAGTGGGTGAACCTTCTCCGTTTGAACTTGGGGGTGGAGAGAAAGAGGGAGAGAAAGAAGGTTCGGGAGAAGAAGAGGGCTCGAGAACGAGAGGAGGTTCAAAAGTGGGTTCGGGAGAGACTACTGGAGCAGGAACATTTTCTTTGAGGCAATACGCGGGAGTTGCTCCGGGAACAAGGAAATCAATGGCGCATCTAAACTTCTGCCACCAGGAAATGAGGGTGGTGGAGACCGAAGCAGATTGGGGAGAGAGAGCCGCGTCCGTTGCGGACGCGGCATGATTCTCTCCCACTTTCGCACCATGAATACCCAAAGGAGGAGGGAGAACCGTAAGAACATCTGTCAAATATCCTTCTCTCGCAGAGAAAGCAAACACAAGGGTGAAGCATGTTGCTCCTGCTAACAGAAGAAACAGAAAAAAAGTTCTCATATTAGAAAACCTCCCGTTAGAATTATCTAAACGTTCGCTCATGTAGCCATATTTTATCACAGAAGCATGGGCGATACTTCAAAAAGGTGGGGATAAGTTAAGCTAAGGAACGACTCTCCTTCAGGAGATCCTTTCAAGCTAAAGCTGTTAAGGATGTTGCGAATTTATTATTTTGTTTTTGCAGATTTTTTAGAACTATTCCTGACGAGCTTGTCGAACTCATTTTCCGTGAGAATTTTTTTATGTATCGCAAGTTCACGAATGTTTTTTCCGGTCTCTCGCGATTCACGAACGAGTGCAGTTGTTGCGTCATACCCGATTTTTGGAGAAAGTAGAGTGGCATAAGCGGTTGAGTTCTCGAGATACTTCCTGCAAATTTCCTTGTTCGCTCTTATTCCCGCAATGCATTTACCGGAAAATTGAGTTAGAACCTCATTTGCAAGCTTAAGCGACTGAATCAGTCGATCTACAATCACGGGAAGCATGACGCCGAGCTCCAGTTGGGCGCCAGCACATGCCCCCTCGACAGATACGGTATTTCCCGAAATGAGGTAATATGCCTGGTTGACAGTTTCCGGGACAACAGGGTTCACTTTTCCCGGCATGATTGAAGAGCCTTTTTGGAGTTCCGGCAATTCGATTTCGGCAAATCCACCCGAAGGTCCCCCAGCCATAAGCCGAAGGTCGTCAGCAATCTTTGACGAGTCAAGCATGAGCGCGCTTACGGCTTGAGAAATCGCCAGAAAATCCGTCTGGCTCGAAGTTTGTGACATGAAACTTTTTGCAGGATAAAATTGGCGATTCGTCATTCGTCGAAGCTCTAGAAATATGAAGGCAATATATTCCGGACTGGCATTTATTGAGTTGCCGATAGCAGTTCCTCCCAAGTTGAGCTCGAGACAATATTTTTTTACTCTTCCAATCCGCTCATGATGCCTCTTGAGTATGAATGCAAATGATAGAAATTCCGCGCCAAGGGTAGTCGGTAGAGCGTCCTGCAGATGAGTTCTTCCGAGCTTGAGAACGTCCCTAAATTCGCGCGATTTGTTCTCTAGGGCTGTAAAGAGAAGACTAACGCTACGTTCGAGAGCCTCTAAGAGATCAAAACAGGCAAGTTTAAGGGCCGAAGGATTGACATCGTTCGTGGATTGGCTCCGATTTACATGGTCATTGGGGTGAACTACATTTTTACCCCCCACATTTTCTAGTATTTCAGTCGCTCTATTTGCGATGACTTCGTTCACATTCATATTGACCGAAGTTCCCGCTCCGCCCTGAATTCCCGGAAGTAGAAACTGCTCATCAAATTTCCCGTCCAAGATTTCGTCACAAGCCCTATCAATCGAGTTTTTTATCTCCTCGGCTAAGTCTCCGGTTCTGCTGTTGGCAAAAGCCGCAGCTTTTTTAATTTTCACGATTGCGTAAATGAATTCGCTATGCACCCTCGGGTAATCAAATGGAAAATTTGAAATTGCCCTTCCGGTTTCCTTGCCGTAATATTTCTTCTGTCGTATTTTGCGGTTTGTCATATGTCGTTAGCATACACCCTAGCGCAGAAATGTTGCTGTGGATAAGTTTACGAGTTGCGAAACTAAGCAACGATACGATATTGGCTGACCCCGCTTCCCTCTTTCTTCCATCAGTGTCTTCGTGTTCAAGTAGCTATACTTACTCTCCCGACAAGGGCGCAGTGGTCGCTTAATCCGCAGAACATCTCTACGTCATGGACCTCATATCCGGGCGAGCTAAAAATGCCGTCAACCATAAGTTCAAGTTGCGCTCCTCCACGGTGAAGCTTCTTGTCTAGACTGCTAGAAAAGCGTGCCGGCACATTGTCTTTTAACTGCTCTGTAAGCATCCCAAATATTTCGCCACCTCTCGGAGCGTTAAAGTCTCCGGCAAGAAGAAGCTCATCAAAATTGCTTATGGCTTTCAGCAATTCTTTCATGTCTTTGCGCTGGTGACTGTCGGGCATTCCGTCTGGAGTCCAGGTGAAATGGGTAGTGGCAATTCTAAAAAGTTTAGAATCTTTTTCGAGTTCACACGCAAGCAGACTGTAACTTTGAGTTGCGTGTTTGGACTCGGCGCTTCGGCGGTCAAATTCGACCGCGGGTTCATCATTTCCGGCATAGCGCATTATTGTTTTGTTTTTTATCGGGAAACGGGAGAAAATCGCGATGCCTTCTTTGGACCGAACATTTTTTTTGGTGCGAAGAGTCATTCCCGCAAAAGCATATTCCGCATTGGCGGCCTCAGCGATGATTTGAAGCGCGGACTCCGGAACCTCCTGCATGCAGAGAACGTCAAATGAATTTTCCTTCACGAACGGAACAATGCGCTCCAAGTGCTTATCGCTTTCAATATTGAGCTGGAGCAATTTAATTTCATTTTTCATATTTCCGTCATTATAACTATTTTTGCTATTTATGAAAGTAATACTTTCGCATCACGTTTTTAGGTTTACGAATAAAAAAACCGAAGGCGCGGTTGTGCCTTCGGTCATGGTTGTGAGAAATGAATCAGGATTTCGGTGCTACGATGGCACCCGTAAGTCCCATGTTCGCCTCGAGTCCAAGCATCAGATTCGCATTTTGAATTGCATGCCCCGCTCCGCCCTTTCCGTGTCGGGCGATTGACGAAAAGGCCACAGTCTCTTGGGGTGGCGACGCGTACGATATGACCGCTAGATTTGAACCGTCCACTTTTTCTTTGTGAGCAGGCCTTATCGAAACGCGCACAAGCGGATTATTTTTGTAAAAGTCTTGCGCCAGCCCGAAGCACACTTCGGCATCCAAACTTCCCTCGAGGAAGCAGGTTGTTAGATTGACCGAGCTCAAATGAATCAAGGGGGAATGGGATTTTGGACTTGAATCCTGACAGCCCCCGGATAGGCACTCAATAAGTCTGCCCATTTCCTTTGCGTGGAAGTGATCAACATTCGAGCAGTCTGAAGCTACCTTGCTGTGTCCCGCTGATTGCTCATCTGTTTCGCTCGATATGTCGGCGCCGGTGACTCCTGATGAAGAGTGAGAGATTAAATTCTCGTGACGCCACTCCATTTTTTTGGGAACCAGGATTGGCGCAAGAGCGATTAGTGCTCCGGTGAAGTAGCATCCTGGAACGATGACTCTTGTCTGTCCGCGGATTCTATCTGGATAAATGTCCGCTAGTCCGTCCACCCATTCTGTATTCTCACCGCAGAAATCAGTCCCGAGATCGACGATCCTCGTTCGAGGTCCGATTTTATCCACAAACGCGGGCGAGGCATCCGGCGGAAGAGAAATGAAGATGAGGTCAAGCCCCGAGGGAGGTGTTTGGTTGTACTTCCTGCTCGTGGCGTCCACAAGATAAGTAAGTCCAAACTGTGGGTGGTTTCTCACAAGTCGAACTAGGTTTTTCCAGGCGTCGTCATTTGTCCCAATAACTCCGATATTGAATTTTTTTTCGGGCATATACCCTCTCACTTTTGCTTAGGTTTTCAAAAAAACAGCTGACCCGAGATAAACTCGCGAAAAGACAGCTGACTCCCCTAACTATGCACTAGTTTATAAAATTGTCAACTACTTCAGCGTTCATACTGAAAGAAGAATTAATTGAAGTAAAAAATTACTGCGAAAAAATTGTGTCCTTGAATCTGTTCAATGCCTCCATCTGAAACGCATTTATATGGATAGAAGGTCTCTTGCTTTTCAAAAAGTTTATTGCCTCATCTATTCCCATGCCAGACTTAATCAAATACGCGATATATAAAGTTGGCGCTCTGCCGTGTCCATTTTTGCAGTGAATATATACTTTTATTTTTCGGTTTATTAGGAACTCAAGAACCTGCACCCCCAGGCTAAGGGCATCCGGGGTCGGGGCGCGGTCATTTTCCGTCGGCAACCAAAGAAAATAACTTACGCCCGCCGGGGCGTCTATTTTGTCTTTTTCCAAGCTGATGTCGGCTTGCACATTTTTTGATAAGAGCTCCCTGTTGAAACCAAACTGGCAACACATATTGGTGCCTATAAAAACCAGCTCGTCTATCTGACTGTAATCAAAGCCGTGCTTCCCAAAAGAATGATTATAGATGTCAATAATTTTATTTGGCATGTGCTTTCTTTAGAACCTCAATGTCCATTTTTTCATTTTTTGCAAGTAATCTGTCCCAACAATGCGAAATATTGCACAATATTTATTGGTAATTTCCTTTGCGTCGGCTTCGAACATATGCGTCAACGCTCCATTTCCCTGCCCCGTAAGCGGAAAGAAACAAAAAGACGAAGCACAGTAAAAAGGCGGTCTCGCCATGATTTTGTATCGGCCAGACTCCACTTGGAAAATGTCCGATAAAATAGGCAACTGCCATTTCTCCCGAAAGGATAAACGCGACGGGGCGAGTAAAAAGCCCCAGAAGAACAAGTGAACCTCCCACAACCTCAAGTATGCCCGCAGTCGTCAAAAGCGCACCCAATTCAAATCCCGGGGGCATTCCTCCAAACCAGCCGAAAAGTTTCAACCCCCCAGCCTGAAAGAATATGACAAACGCGCCCATGCGAAGAAGCAATAAACTCACATCGGTCGCTTGCTCCTTTGTAATTATTTTTTTCATGATTTTAAAATGATACTTTATTCTAATTTACAAATGGTAGCAAAAAATATCGATATCGGTCAACTTTATGGGGAGTGGACCTGAACAATAACTCTACGTGTTTCCAATTTTAAAAAATCACTATATAATTATGAGGTCATGAGTTCAAAAGACGTTCATTGGGTGAAAAACTTGCCATATTCTAAGATGGTGTTTCCTAACACTTTTTCTGACCGAACAAAATATATTTTTTGGTGGCTGTATACACCCTGTCATCCGTATATTCGGGATATATTGCTTGCTTTGAGAATTGTACGGCATGAGGGAAGACAAGATTTTCTTTTAGGAAAAATTGCGCCTCATCTAACAATCAAAGAATTTACCCATATTATTATCGAACGTGGCTACGGCAACCATTTTGTCGCCTGGAAAGACGAAGGTGAGCTGGTGAGCTTGCGTTATGTTGAGAATTTTGCTTTTCAATACCACTTGCGGGTATTTGAAGATCGGGAAGTGCGCGCGCATTATGAGCATACGCCGGAGTGTTTTCCCATTTCACATATAAAACAAATTAATATGGAAGATAGGCGGAGAGACTTTCTAAAGATTCTCGGTGATACCATTGTTAATCAGTGAAAGTTTGCCACATGTCTATCTCCGTCGCAAAGTGGGCAGGTACTCTCGTCACTTCCAATAAAAAACCTCGAATGGTTTGCACCAAGCGAGGTATTAGTTAAATCTGATCCCTGGAGCGTAAAACTCCCTTGATTTGATTGCTCTCTTTCTTCCCATCAAGGAGACTATGTACTTTCTTTGACGATTTCTCCGTGGAGAGCCCAATGGTATGCCGAAACGTCCTTTCACCAGTTTTCGATTTTCGAGCTCCCACATGAACCGGTAAAAACTGGAAAAAGTGGCGGAGTAGTATCCGATGGACGTGAGTTTTTCCCACAATTCCTTGCACCACTCACCTCGGACGCTGACGGTAGCGTCGAGGGAAGAAAGGACGGCATATTCCAAGTGCGATAGTTCGGGAAGCTTCAGTTTATTCATTGTTTTTTTGGTTGTTGGTCGTGGACGTTTACTCTACTTGTTCCTTTTTAACATTTAAACGAAAACCTGTCAATCTCCTGTCTTCGAAACGACATCCTTATAAACTGGAGTTTGTAGGGGTCTTGCGGATATTGCGTGAAGCAATCTCATCCTGGGAAAACCATTTTGCGAGTATATATTGAATAACTGCATAGATAAGCGCAAGTGGCGCGAGTTCCAAGACGCTTAAGAGGCTCGGCGATTTTAGATTATAAAAAGTATCTATAAAGGGAATTTTCACCAAAAAAAGGAACGAAACTATCTCTAAAACAATGAGCGCGAAAAATTGTTTTTTCTGGGCATCTGTGGTAACTCCGGCATACACTCTCGGGGTAAACGTGAAGAATATGAGTCCAGCGAGAATAAAAGCCAGAATGACCAAACTTGTGGGACTGGTGATTTTTGTATTCTCAATACTGGCGTAGAAAGCAAAAACAACCAATATTGTTTGAGGAAGTGCTGAGATTGCGGCAAATGGCAAAACTCTTTTTAGAAATGGTCTGGGGTCTTGCAACAAGTGAGCGTGCCTTGACCGGATAATCCAATAAAAAATCAGAGATGTGGGCAATCCTATCGCAAAGTAATTGATAAAAGTAATATTGAGGGGAGTAAATGGAAATGAATAGCCGAGCATTATGAGAGAAATGAAAAATAGAAAGCCAATGATTATCTGATTGAAAAATATGCTGGCACAAATTTCAATATTTTCAATAACACTGTCCGCAAGCTTGACCCCATTCGGTAAATCTCCGAAGCTATTTTTTGTCAAAACAATGGATGCTATTTGGCGTGTGGCAACGGCGCCGTCAAACATAGCGACGCCGAGGTCGGATTTTTTTATCGCTACTGCGTCATTGGCGCCATCTCCTACCATTGCCGTAAAACCGTCATGTTTCAAAGCCTCGATAAGTTTTTCTTTTTGCAACGGTTTAACTCTGGCAAAAATCGTAAAGCCTTTCGTTTTTTCAATAAAATCTTCTGCTGACCATCCTTCTATCTCCGGACCCGTTATGACCGCGCCCGTATTTTTTACACCTGCCGATTCCGCGACAGCTCGAACGGTGTCAGGGTTGTCTCCGGAAATTATTCGAATAACCACTCCACGCTTTTGAAAAAAATCGATGGCGTCCTTTACCCCTTCGCGAAGGTTGTTGCTCAATACAAAAACTGCAATTGCAGACAGTTGCACTTTAGAAAGATCGGATGGGATTACTCCCCCTTTCACTTCCGTAAAAAAAACAATTCGGTTGCCTATTTTTGTTTCCGTTTCAATAATATTTTTTAGCCATTCTTTTTCTTGAGAGCTGATGAGTTGGGAAAGTAAAATATCGGGCGCGCCAACCAATATACAGTTTTCCGCGTCATCGTTTTGAGCGCGAACCGCTCCAAACTGTCGGGTCGAGGAAAAAGAAAGATCTTCCACTATAACACCCTCAAAATCGGTATTCACGAATTTGCCAATCGCATTCATCATCAAAGATGCGTCATTTGAGCCCTTTATATAGGCCGTGGCGGCCTGCTCCGCCTCGGGTCTTGTGACACCTTCGGCAAGATGCATTTCCCTGACCTCAAGATTATTGTCGGTAAGCGTTCCGGTTTTGTCCATGCAGAGGTTTTTGATTCTCCCTATTTTTTCGACGGCATTTATCTCCTGAAGAAGAATATTTTTCCGATACAGATTTGATGCGCCAAAGGCAAAAATGAGCGTCATGATGACCACCATACCTTGTGGCAAGAGGAGGCTGGTCAGGGCTCCCACATTTTTCACAATATCAACCGGTAGCTGATGAATGACATATCCCCTCACCGTAACAAAAAAAATGATGAGTATAAGAAGGTAACTCGAGTACTTAATGATTTTATTCAGTGCAATTTGAATGGGACTAAAATTGAGCGAGAATTTTTTGACGCTTTTAGTCATTTGAGCAATTCTACTGTTCGCAAATGTTTCTTCGACTTCCAAAACGCCTGAACCGGATGTAACTATCCCGCCAGCAAGAAGCTTCCCTCCCGGTACGCGTAAAGATGACCGCGATTCTCCAGTAATGAGTGCTTCATTTACTTCAAATCCGTGAGATGAAACGAGGTGTCCATCGCACGGAACCTGGTCCCCTGTTTTAAGTTGTATCCGGTCATTTTTCTCCACTTCCTCGGTGTGAATGGAATGTTCGCTTCCGTCCTTTTCAATGCGGAGCGCTCGAGGAGCCGTCAATGATTGGAGTTTTTGAAGTGTCCACCAAGCTTTGGTTTCCTGTGCGGTCCCGATAATCATATTTAAGACAGTTATTGAACCCAGAAATATTCCCTCTCTCACATCTCCAAATAAAATGAGAAAAATAACAACCACTCCAATAATCGCGTTTACCAAAAGAAAGACATTCCGAAAAAGAATGCTCATGATGGCATCACGTTTCTGTCGCGTCGATTCGGATACTCTAAACATAATCATTAAGTATATCAAAAACTATGGTGGGAGTAGTAGCTAAACATTAAAGGTTCTCGTATTTCTGTATCAATAGTGTATTTACGGGGCAACTTTTAAAAAAATGCCCGAACTCAAGCTAGAGTTCGGGGATGTTGTTTCGAAGAAACTATTTTCCAATGATCCAACGGTAGTGGTTAACCTTGTCTTTCATTTCCCCGTGCCGTTTGTCGAGAAAGGTGAAGCCGAGCATCACAATGTGTTCAGTGCACGCAACTCCCCGAACGTCGTACCCATTTTCATGGACTCCGATTGCTCTGTCGAGCTCAAGTAAATCCCTAGCAGAAACTACTGCCATGAATTCGGTTACAGCCGGAGCCTGCGAATGCCTGTCGTAAACTGTGGCGAGCGTTTTCGTGTACGAGTTTGTTGTCAGATGGTCGAGCACATGCGCTTCGAGCTCATGCATGGCAACCTCTTCCTCAAACCACTCCTGTGAAAAATTGGAGTAGCGCGCTCCCATCTTTTTTTGGTACGCGTGGCCCAGCTCGTGCATGAGAACACCGATGAAAAAAGGGTCGGACCAATTAATAGCGCCTATCATCACCGCATTCCAGTCGCTTCTGTAAAAAAGTACCGAAGGCAGTTGTCCTTTTCGAAATTCGCTCTCTGGAAGAAAGCAAATTTCGAGCGACCTGCGCATTTCTTCCTGATCAATCGTTCCCGTTTTCGAGAGAACCGATCCTCCATTTAGAAACTGCGAGGTGAAGAACGCTGTGAATGTCGTCGATATCTTTGTTGAAAGCTCTGAAGCCCCGGCAGACCTCTTTACCGCGTTCTCCACATTTGTGAGCGCGTGGGCAAGTGATTGAGCAAGCTTGGGCCCTGGATCAAGCGGCCTCTCTAGCCACCAGCTATCGTTACTCCGGCTCTGTGACATGTAAGTCTTGCATGTGTCTATAAGGCGGGATCGTGAATCGGCGACGTGAGCGTCCCGAGACAATGAACGGAGCGTTTCCTTTTGATAGAAAAGGCAGAGTATGCCCATCGTAGCGACAAAGCTTATAGCGATGCTCAATACCGGAAACACAGATTTATATTTTGTTTTTTTCAATCGAATTATTCCCTTCTGGTTTTTTTTCTAAACAATAGCATATAACAACTGGCGAGCATTGTCAAACTTGGAAATAAAAAAAAGCCGATGAACAGAACTCATCGGCTTTGGCTTTGCGATTGCAATCAAGACTGTGGCACGGGCACCCAATTTTCTGTGACGCTTTTCCGTTTGTAAATACGGATGTACTTGGATGTCTTTTCTGACCTGATGCTTTGGCGGAGAAGTGTTTGAGCGGTGGCAAGCTCTGGGAAAACATCGGCGTCAACATGCATTGCCAAGAACCTGTAAAGGTCGGGACCCACCTTGAAGTTGGTCTTTTCGACGAGCAATTGTCGAGTGAGCTCGTACAACGGTTTGACCTTCGCATCTAGATTGGCCTCCTGCTTGAAACGGTCGAAGAAACGCTCGATTTCCAACTTCGCTTCCGCCGCCAGGTCGCCTCTGACGATGGTCATGGTGTTTACCATGGCGACCACACGATTCAATCCGTCCGAGCTCGTAAAGCTCAACTGGCTTCGCAGGTTGCCATGCTCATCAATGAGTCGTGGAAAGATATGGCGATTCAGGCATTCCTCGCGGTCGCTAGCCGCGCGCACCACAGCGTCATTGAGTGCGAGCACTTGTGTCACGATTTCATCGGTTGTCTTGGTGTCATTGATCTCCTTCTCGACCAGCAACGCATGCTCTGTCGCAATCACTACTAGCTCGCCCTCGGTGGTCCGTATCTGGTCTCGGAAGGCATCTCGCTCCTTGGTAAGTTCGATGGTCTGCTTCGGCCAGTCCTTGATCTTCGCCACCAGTCCACGTTCTTTCTTCGTGCCGTGATGTTTCAAATCCGAGAGCTGTGTTGCCGCTCCGAGAAATGCCAGGTAGCCCTTCGTCCACCTGGCCCTCGAGCGTTTCTCCTCCGCTCTAAGTTGATTCAATTGCTTTGACACGGTCCTTTTTTTCCGTTCCAGCTCGGTTTTAAGCGTCTTAAAACCACCGCCTGTGCTTGTGCTTTTGCTCATAGGTTTGTTCCTCGTGCTGTTTGCCGGCTGTGCCAGCGTTTGTGTATTTATCCAGTCTCTTTCTAGCACGGCATTACTATTATGTCAAATTCTAACTCATCTCGATATACACAAACGGTAAATGATATTTCATGTGTATAGGTCAGTCGCTCCGCCAGTTTCAGAAATAATAACCATAAGTGGAGCCGACTAGTATGAAAATGAGTCTAACGATTTTTTATAAAAAAACCGCCATGCAAGATGCTACTTGCTAGAGGCGGTAACTGAAACGCGTTTCATCAGACGGAGTTGGCTAGTTTTCGCACTTGACTGAAAGCGAGTTGCTGGTCAGCTGTCAGTTTTCTCCCTTCTGCATTTAACCAGTTTTTAAGCTGAGTCGGGTTCGCTGGTGTGGCGGTGCTCCTGGCGGGAGTTCCTAAAACCAATTCAACGGGGACGAAAGCTCTAAGAACATTCCCGATAACCACTGCGCCGACTCCTCGCGAGATCCAAAATTGAAACTTACCGTGTGGTGTAAGCTCTTTCAGGAAGAGGTCGAGCGCGAAGCGAGGAATCGTTTCAAGCTGAACGGTTCGCAGGAATGTTGCGAAGTAGCGTTCAATACTTTTGGGTGACTCGTCACCTAAAACGAAACGAACTGATTCAGCGAATGACTTCATGAGGCCAGGTTGCTCAATCAACTCGATGACGGACTGTTGCGAAGGAGCAAGATCCATCAATGAGCCGTACATTGCTTCTGAGTATCTTTGCAAGTGAACGATTTCTGTTCCCATTACGACTTCGACCAATCCTTTACAATGAGGACATTCCAGCACTTTTTTCTTAGTTATTTCTGTTTCCATTTTTTCTTTCCGCTGTCTGCGAGTCTCGATAGTTTAATCGAGAGCCGGCGAATTTGCCGATTTTTTAGAGACAGCAGTATGTATTCCTCAAAATGCATACTGCTATCTCTAACCCACGGTTAAGATAACATAAGCGGGCACCAATGTCAACTGCCTGCCTTCTCCTAACACAAAACAACATCCTTACAAACTGGAGTTTGTAAGGATGTTGTCGGTGATCATTTTGCTTATAGGCGCTAAATGAACTCGATATTTTTTCTTGGCATCCCTATGTAACTTTCCTCTTGCTTCTGTAGTTTTGAAATGACAATGTTCCCACTATCACAATGCTGAAGATAATCACTCCGAGAAGAAAGAGCAAGGGCTTCGGATAATCGTTTATTCCCGTGTAAGGAACTTCTGTGAGAGAGACCACTTCGCTTGCAAGTGGAGCGGGCTCAACCGTTTGAACGAGAGTGACAACAGGTATTTTTGTGACGATACGTCTGCTTCCCCCGCCTCCTTTTCTGCTTTTTTTTACAGGAGTTTCCGAAACAACGAGCGTGTTGCACGATTTTGTCATTGTTAGATTTTTCGAGTCGGTAACTGTAACGGACGCTTCTTTCACTCCCGTTGTTGAGTACGCTTTTTTAATTGTTGACTCGCTCCCGGAGAGTTCGTCTGTTCCCGTCCAGCTAATTATAAATGGAGAAGTTCCCCCGGTAATTTCTACTTGGCGGGTAACCTCCTCATTGATCTTTACCTCGCCCGCAATTGCAGGACATGAGATGTTGAAAGGCAAAAGAGGAGTAGCAACTACAGTTACTTTCACCTCCTGATGAGCTCCTCCTTGGCTATCGGTATCGTTCTGATGAATATTCCCTGTGACGGATGCTTGCGCGTTGAGTGTCAGGCCAGATTCGAGGTTACTCTGCTTGGCAGTGTAGCTTGCGACATTTTGATAATCATCTGACTGTAGGTCAGTGAGCGTCGTTCTTGTCAAAGGAATGCTGTGACTTACTCCATCGGGAGTAACGAGGGTAGCTGCTATTTCGCTCGCATCGCACGCAATCAAGGGACTTCCCGGCGTATTATTGAAAACCGTAATACTGTAATGAATGACGTCGCCTACATGCACTTGAGGCAAGTCTGTAAAAAGAAAAACTCCCAAACCGCTTCCGGTACAGGTGTCAGGGCTTTTGTGAGCAAAAGCAGAGCTAGTTCCAATGCTAAGCAAGGAGAAAAGGAAGAAAAAAATGAGCGACGTTAATTGTAAAGCTTTTATTAAGAGTGTTTTATTGAATGTATTCATGTTGAAATTATTAGAGGCTTAGAGGTGATAAATGGCCACCCCAGGTCGTCTTTTAATACTACACTATTTCATTACAAATGTCAAGTGTCTTCTGTGGTCGAGAGTAAAGTTCACGATTATCACTATAGCACGTTTAACCCTGCATGTTGCCCAGAACCCACTCTGCACGAGAGCCAAATGGGTCGCAAAAAAGAAAAACCCGACAACGAATTGATCTATGCCCCAATAAGGTGGACACATAATAAATGCCCACTTTATGGGGTACAGATCACAAACTGGAGGGTTTTTTAATATTCAATCCATCTTTGGTTGTCAGCCTGTTTTACGTTTCGTCTGAGGGCTGTATCTGGGTTATACTATGAGCTATGAAAAGTGAGCGATTCGAGAACGCATCATCGAAACCTCTACCTGATGAAGAACAGAACGAGATTCCCTACGATGTGGCAAAAGGAAGCGATTTTAATCTACTCAAAAAAAATGTTGCTAACACAAAGACACTCGACGGTTTGAATGGTTTGAATGAAATTGAAATAGCAAAGAAAAGCCATGAATTTAAAAGGATTGCCAGTTCCGCGTTGCATACTGCCCGTGAAATCAAGCGATGTGAGAAAAAAATGAAGCGTGAAAAAGATCCGCGCGCACCCATACTTGGAAATACCGCTGACCTTCTCTTGCATATATGGGAAAACGGTGCCTCGCTCGCAGAATTTTCAGATAAACTCACAAAGGGAGCGGAGGGTGGCGAACCGCGCTTCAGTGAGAGAGAGCGAGGATTTTACCGTCTTGCGTTAATTCAAATACAAACTGAACTGAATGAACTTTTTCATAAAATTGAGGAAATTCCGATTGAATCGGGGTTTAACCCAGAAAATCTGCGGAGATGGCTAAAAAAAACTATTGGTTCACTTGCCACAGTTGGAATTTTGGGCGTCGCTCTTTCCGGTGACGCAAGGCATGAACAAAACATTTGGGAAGTTGCCAAAACGCACCAATCCAAAGCAAAAAATGAAAAGATTGTTAAAAATAATAGTTACCAGCTTGTCAACCCTCTTCGAAATGGTGATATCTACAAACCTCATATCGGAGGTGAAGAGAACGGCGAGCCCGGCGAGTTTCTCCCTATGGAGCCGATTGCGAGAATCCACGAGCGTTTTGGTAGCGCGATAAAAGATCCTTTGTGGATGACAGAAATCACGATGCGCACACTCAATGGCGAATTTCACGTTATGGAATCTGAAGCAAATGAGACGAGTCCTCGCATTCATGCAGATGTAATACTAAAGCCAATCTCAGTGGCTAAAGACCTCGAGGTTGTTCTTCCCGCGCCTCTGGGCTTTATAGTTGGCGAAGTAAAAACTAAGCCCTACGTGCCATTTTCACTCAATAAAAATAATTCAATCATTACTTTTCAAGGTGATGTCCAAGATGTGGGAATTCAATATACGGTCATCGAAGGCAAGCGAGATTTTCCGGAAACCATTTATCCGAATCCCGACACTCTTCGAACTGAAGACGCAAATAGAGTCATCAAAAATTTATCGAATTCCACTTACGACAATGTTCCGGCAGTACTTGATAAGTATTTGGAAGATTTTACGTATATAGCAAGCAACGAGCTCGAGACACTTCTGAGTAGATTGCCTGGAACGATTGAAGAAAAAATCGGCGCCTTAAAAATCGGTAGCTGTGATACGTTGTCAGCCTACACTGCCGGTTTGCTTAACGATGCAAATAAACGCGCGTTTGTAGGAGGCGGTTACCTCCAAAATGACGATTTCATCGACTCCTCTCGTCCTCATGCAAAGCTCATATTATTTACGGGCAATGGAAGCACCCCAGCCATGTATGAGACAACCGCCGCACCAAGAAAAAATTTTATCAACCTGAAATTTGGAGCTGAAGATAGAAAAGCGCTGGAAGAAATAATCGCAACGAGCGAGCCCGGCCGTGATCCTGCGACTCGCTCGAAAATATACGAGTCCTTCAAGGAAAAACTTAACCAAATTTTATCAACAGATGCCTACAGTAAATTTAAAAACAAAGAAAAATCGCCAGAAGGTAAAATTTCTATAAGCGAGCTTTACAATAAGCTTGAAGAAAAAATTGATAGTTTACCATCGATAAGGAGAATTGCCTCCATAGCAGGCGTTGAGATCGCCCTCATAGCCGCGCTTATCACAGCAGGAATTCTCGGTGCAAAGGGTATAAAAAATATAAAGAGAAAAGTCAGTATTAAACTTCGAGAAGGCACGAATGAAGAAACAGTTAAAGCTTTCCAATCACTCTCGAGAGATTCAACGGAAAGAGAAGACAACGCAGACCCTGAAGAGGACAAAGCTGTTCAGTCGCGCCTCGACATTCTCTATCAAAAACAGCCCGAACTCCAATCGTTATTCCCTCTCGAAGAGGTCAAGCAATTAACATTAAATGAGAAACGTGATTACTGCAAACTGCTCCTTGTCGCGCGAATGTTTGTAAAAGAGCCTTGGGGAATGTTCGATATGATTTCTTCCGTGGTGAATCAAAGAGAGTTAGGTCGAGAAATTGAACGGCTGAAAGCGGATGGCATCTCAGTCGACAAATGGATGAATCGAGTCAGAGAAAATTTTACTGATGAGAAAAGAAAAGAAAGAATGAAAAAGTATATTCCGGAAAACGTTAAAGGGATTATGGACGTAGGAACAAAGATTGCTGTTGAGAAACTAGAAAAAACCAATGGTGTTAACTCTACCATGTTATTTAAAATATTGGGGATCGGACCTGCCGACGAAAGTCAGGAAAAGGGCAAACCAAAGCCAATAGCTGAAACTGGTTTTGAATTTCATGAGTATTTCCCCTACAGCGAGGGCATGGATGCGCGGTCCATTGATTGGAATGTTTATGCAAGAAGCGACCAATTAGTGGTAAAAAGATTTTCCGAAGCGAGGCTTGATAAAAAAGTTCCTGCGATTGATGTGGTTATTGATGTCACGGAGCATGATACCGATGAGCTCTCCGGATTTGTGGCGATGTTGCTTTATACCAGAAAATATAAGCGTCTTGATATTCAATCGATTACGCTCACAAGCTACGATCAGGTTGTTTTACGACTCAACAAAACGGTCGTCACTAAACTTATTGAAGAAGGAAGACAAAGCATAGAATATCTTATTACAAAAATTAAAACTCTAAAATGGGAGCATAGTCTTGAAATGTTTAAAGGAAACTTATTGAACAATAGTCGGGAACTTAGGGAGCCACTTCTGAGGCTTCCTCCAAGGAATCTCGGACTTGATAAAAATGCCACAGTATTGGGAATAGGAGAATTGGGAGGATTTCGCTTTGCAAAACATTCTAAAAGAATTGATTCCTTTTTAGTATTCAAGAAGACAGAAGAGGAAAAAAATAAGAATCTATCTGTCTAGGTTTTAGGGCTAGAAGCATAGCGCAATCTCAAAATCCCCGTTATAATGCACTTATGGCAGAAATAAAAACAAAAGTTAACGATGCTAATGTTGCGGATTTTATCAATTCAGTAGCGGACGAAACGAAGAGAAAAGACGGCCACGAGCTTCTTAGGATTTTTAACGGGATTACTGGTGAGAAACCAAAAATGTGGGGCACAAGTATTATTGGATTTGGTTCCTACCATTACAAATCTGAAAAGAGCGCGCAAGAGGGTGACTGGTTGCTCACTGGATTCTCTCCTCGAAAGCAAAATTTAACTCTCTACGTAATGCAGGGCAATGCCCCCATTACTCCCCTTCTCAAAAAACTGGGGAAACATAAAACGAGCATGGGCTGTTTATATATTAATAAATTGGCAGATGTTGACATCAGCGTGCTCAAAAAAATCATCCAAAAATCTTTCGTATCAAGGAAGAAAAAGTATAATAGTAAATAAGCTTATGCATACAATGCCGACAGATTTACGAAAGGCGCTTACATCATCGCCTGCGGCGCAGAGCGCTTGGGACGACATTACACCGCTCGCTCGAAATGAGTGGATTTGCTGGGTCGTTTCCGTGAAGAAAGAAGAGACGAGAAAAGATCATGTGAGGAGAGCAATAGAGGAGCTTGTAGGGGGAAAACGCCGACCTTGCTGTTGGGCGGGTTGCAGTCATCGCTCTAAATAATCTAAAAATTGTGGCTGACCCCATTATCCCCCATAATCGGGGGTTTTGAAAAGATTTCCTGTAACTTTTTAATTTTTAACTAAAACTTTGAATCCGCCGTTTGCAAAACGCTTCATGTTGAAAGGCATCGCTTTCTCGTCAAAATCTTTCATACTTGGATCGCTCATCACTTTTTTGTTTATTTGATCGCGACTCGTTTTAGATTTATATACTATAAAGGAGAAAATGACGGTTTCATCGGACTTGAGCTTGGCAAGTTTTTTAAAGCCTAGTCCCATCCCTTTTTGAACATTCAAATCATCGCCCACACATTCAAAATACTCAAGTGCTCCATATTTTTTCCAGGTCTTGGCACCCCAAGTAGCCATTTTACGATAGGCAGCTAGATCCCTTTTCTTTATTGGTATTACGAACCCGTCTACATATGTTCCTTTTTTCATGATTGCATTATATTTGTTTTATATTAATAAATCAATAGGAAGTTCACGGATGGAATGTATCCGCTGGTTAGGCAGACCTGTGAGGAGTTGGCGAGAGTGCTTTAATTACTCCATCGACATCAAAACGAGTTGGCTGTTTTTGTCGGTATATAAAACATTACGAAAATTATCATTTTCGAGCGAGAGCTTTTCAATATTTGTAACGTATCCTTTCATAATGTTGAATATATGTTAAGCCGAATGTAGCCCTTGCCGCAACGTAGACTCGAGTTTTTCCGGCTCATCGGTACCAATGCGATATATTTTTCCGCTCTTCATGGTTATTTCAACTGCGTCAAAACCGGAAACGCTATAGATCCACATGTGCGGCCAGAACCACAGCCGTATGCCCCAGCCGTAGTACCAATGATTTTTTACTTTTCTGATTGTGGCGATCTCAGTCAATGAAAACTTTTTGCGGAAAATTCCCCAACCAAAACGGATTTTTAGAAATTGTTCGTCAGTCATGACGGTGAGTGTCGAAAGCGAGGCGAGAATAAACAGAACGAATACCATGATGGCAGTAATAGCAAAATTTGTGCCAGAGTCAACTGAAGGAGGCTCAGCTCTGGCCGTGATTTGAAGCCATGCGAAAAGTACTAGCACAACCAGCGTAATAACCAGCATCAAGTAACCTATCTGTGTGTGTTTATAACGTTCCATGTCTCTAATATAGCAATTCTAATTCAAAACCCATATCGCAAGGTTGAGATATGTAGCAAAGCTTACCCAAAGAATATACGGGATGAGTAGATACATCGCGGGCTTCGAGATTTTGTAAAAAAGAGTCATAGTCCAGACGATTGCAAGCCACATAGCGACTATGTTTACCAGTGCCCAAGCCGGACTATGCAGACCAAAGAATACAATTGACCAGAGAGCATTGAGTGCAAGCTGAAATCCAAATACACCAAGAGCCTTTCGCACATCTCTGCGATTCAAGCCTTTGTTCCAAACGAGAAATGCCGAGATACCCATGAGGGCGTACAGCGTCGTCCAGACCGGACCGAATATCCACGAAGGCGGATTGAATGCGGGCTTTGCGAGAGTTACATACCATGTTGGAATAGCGGAAATGGTAAATAGCGAACCCAAGATGCCGGCTAGTTCAGAAACTAGGATCGCTGTGACGAGTTTAAGGAAGGAGTTGAGCTTCACTATCTAATTTTAGCATATAAATGTGGGGTATGGGGTCAGCCACTATTTTTTGCCGTCGTAAAACTTTTTTTACTTAAATAATCATTGGGCTCGACATAGTACGAGAAATAGGAAACTTATGGATTTTCAAGGGAGATAAGAGAAGCGCTCGCGATTAAAAATCCGCAATCACAATCTTTCCCATCTTCATCATCTTGGCAAAAGCACCTGGACGCTTTATTAATTCCTCCATATTTTCTGGTGTCACCTGCCAGCTCAGTCCATGCTTGTCTTTGAGCCAACCACATATTTCAGATTCTGGCACGTTTGAGAGTTTCTCATAGTAGTAATCAATCTCTTTCTGATCTTTGCAAGGAATAGAAAAGGATACTGACTCATTAAACTTAAACTCCGGACCGGCGTTAATAGCCACGAAACGATTGCCGCTTAGTTCAAATTCAATCGTCAAAATCTTACCCGCAAGGTTAAGTTGAAAATCGGCCAAACCTTCCTCGGCGCTCTTCGGATAATGAGTTGTGGAAATAACTTTACTGTTCGGAAATACTGACAGGTAAAAATCGACTGCTTCCTTAGCATTGCCATCGAACCATAGATTAGGTGTAATATTTTTCATAATATTTTTGGTTAATTGTTAATAATACTATTATATCAAAACTCGCTGAGTATGTTTATTCTAAGGCAGACTATTTATGCTAGCGGCTCCGTACTGTGGACGCATTCAGAACTGCTAATTGGAAGAGGATACAACAAGATTTGGAAATGAGCGGGATTTTGGGACTTTTTTCAACACCTACACTTCAGAACTAATTATTTGATATAATCATTAAATATGAAATTAACAAATGATAGCTATATAATTTCAATGGGTACAAAAAACTTCACTGAAAAATATTTTCGTGATAAAGATGGCTGGGTTAAAATTTCTGAAAAAGGAAATAAGTTTGCGATGACAGCAGAACAACTTCTTAATCATCTATTGCCAGCTATCTCTGGAGTAAAGCCAAATCTAATATGGAAAGTTGAATATAAGTATCAGAAGGATTTAAAACACACAAAGATAAAGAAGTAAATTTCCAACTTTTTCTTTTAATTAGTACAATATTTCACAAAAGGTTCTGAACCCTATCTGGGTAAAAAAATCACCTTACAAATTAAGATGATTTTAATGGCTCGACAGGGTGGCTGAGGTAGGAACCTTTTGCAAGCAGGACAAAGAGCTTATTTGGATCCCAAATATCAAGCAGGGTTTCTTAAGAATTACACAGCCGACGGAGGCGGAGATGGCGGAATTTATATAAAAAAATAAACACCACATCGTTTTGATGTGGTGGCGCTTGAAACTTTTTACCCTTAGGTGTCTCTAACCTTTGTATTTCCTACGCGGCGATCGGCCGATAGACCGAGCACATGGATTCGTATTCTGCATCCACGAATTTGACCTCCTTCTCTTCCGTTGTGTTGGAGAAGAAGATGTTCTTGGTTGGACGGATCTGAGGATCTCGGACTGCCGCCACACGATAGAAGTCGTAGACGGTATCGCTGTTGCTGAAGTTGCCACTGACGCGGCGCTTTTTCGGTCCCTTCATCACGACGGGACAATCGATCATCCAGAAGTGCCGAGTCCCTTCATCGCATCCCACGCCCGCAATCGGAAATTTGGTCTGCAGATGAGGGTGCTGAGCGCTGAGAGCCAGGAGTTCTTCGACCAAAACTGGCCGATACCCGTAAGCTTTCAGCTCCTCAAGGATTTCGTCGTGATGCATCTGACGGCCTTTGCCGAAGTAAAAGATGGTCACGTTCACGTCCTCTTCGCGAGCGCCCAGGAATGAGCGATCGGGAATGTGTTCGTCAGGCTGCGTTTCGCAACCCGTCAAGACAGCAGCCTCGCGCAGCGTGAGCTTGCGATTGACCTTCACCGTCACATCGAAGTGAGCAGGTTCAGGCCATTTTTTCAAACCGAGTGCCGGTCTGACCTCGCTTCGTACGAGATATCCACGACTGCGGATACCTGCGACGAGATCAGGCAGGATGCCCGATTCGAGGATGTGCTGCCACTCATTCCGAGTGACGTTCAGTGGTGCGAGCACGTTGTTGTAGAGGTGCTCGATTTGTTCTTCGCTTAGTGTTTTCGTTTTCATTGCTGACTTTCCTTTTTATTGGAGGTCTGTGTTTTGTTGCAAAGTTTAGCCACATAGGTTTTTAACCGCAACATAAAATGGACAAGGCTTGCTTATCACCTTTATGTTGCAGTGAAGGGTAATTTCAAAAAACTGTACTGGTACTATATTAGCACATCTCTAGGTATATGTCAATAACAAATGGAGGCAATGGGTCAGCCACTATTTTTTGCCGCCGTAAATCTTCTTTTAATTAAATAATCATTGGGCTCCGGGAGCAAAGTGATCTCGCCAACGGCGCGTGATTTTCTTGTTTGCTCGTCCCGTAGAGGTGGACTCGCAAATATAGAAAATCTTTCGATCCCTGCCCGCGAGCAGAGCAGTCTGCTCGCTTCCTCGGAGCCGTAAAGCAAAACAGTCCACCCTAAGGCAGACTGTTTATGCTAACGGCTCCGGGAGCAGGGATCGAACCTGCGACCAATCGCTTACACATTATCCATCATTACTGATGGTGTGGACTATATCATCTCCGTGTCCTTAAGATTTAGGAGCGAGGGGCTTCGCCTACATCACTTACGTGATCGGCTACTCCATTACTGGATAGTCTCTACACCTTCCGAGCACCATTCTCTGGTGCTCGGCTTGGCTCGGGGTTACCCTTTGTGGGGTTTCTCCGAATTCACCTCGTTATTCGATCCGCCTTTCGGCGGAAAGCTGCAAGCTACTTTACAGGCGATTGCTCTACCGCTGAGCTATCCCGGAATAATTAAATTCGACTTCATCCATACTATCAGATGTATGAAAAATGTTAAGCGACGTCAGCGAGGTTATAGCGTAGTTCCTTCGCCCTTGCCATTTAGATAAGTTGATCATTGACCATTGACCACAGTATTCCATTCTAGTATTTTGCAAAATACTAGAATGGAATAATTCTAAATATTGACGATGAATGATTGACTTTGACTGACTTGCAAAACTCGTGTTGCGTGATATATTTGAAAAATCACATAGTACACCGGCAAAAAGGAAAGATGAAGAACAATGAGAGCTGACTTACTTAACGAACTTCTTGCGGAACTCGGCACAAAATATTCGCGAAGTGAACAGGAGACGCTTCGAGATTTTTTTCTCAACTGGGAGTTTAACGGGCAAATATTTGCGTTCCGACTGCTTGAGAGAGCTGCTCTCGTTAAACCGAGATGGGAGTTTGAAAAGCTGATGCAACTTTGGAGGGACCGCACTCCGGTCTGGAATGGCAATCCAGAGAGAATCGGAGATACCGACGACGTTTTGGATGGGAATGGGGGAAAAATCTGGAAAGCATTGTGGGACATCTACATCGCACTCGGGATTGCCGGAAAATACAAAGGACTTCAGTGAGTATCCTTTTCGTCAATTCCACCAACCGCATCGCCATGCGGTTTTTTTATGAAAATCATATGGTATATTTGATGCATGGAGTCTAATGTAAAAAAAGTCTTGGCGTTTGGAGTTTTTGATACTTTCCACGAGGGACATCGGGCTTTTTTGACGCAAGCGAAGGAGCTAGGCAACACGCTCACGGTTGTGGTTGCTCGAGATGACATGGTAAAGCTCTTAAAAAATAAAACTCCGGTTCAGACACTTCAGCAACGCAAAGAGGCGGTCAAAAAAGAAAAGATTGCAGACGAGGTGATTTCAAGCGAGGACTCCCCGGGCGAGTGGAAAATAATTGGAGAAATCAGGCCTGACGTTATTGCGCTCGGATATGACCAGGACGAACTTCTAAAATCAATAAAGGCGATAGCTTCGGAATTTCCTTTTACTTTCGAGATAATAAAACTGAATCCGTATAGGTCCGGCACATTTCACTCCAGTTTACTCTAGAATAAGAGGAGACTGGATCCCCGCCTTCGCGGGGATGACGGAAACCGAAACGGTACGTTCGGGCGGGTCACACTTTCCACTCTCTCTCGTTATCCCTTTTTACTTTGCCCATTTTACTTTACACTTTACACATGGATATATTCATCGAACTCTCCCTCATCATCGTCATTGCTTCGCTTCTCTCTATCATGATGAAAATCCTCCGCCAGCCCTTGGTGGTAGGATACATTCTGACAGGTATTTTGACGGGTCCTTACTTTTTCGGAATCCTTAAAGACGTGTCGCACGTGGAGGTGTTTTCGAAGATCGGCATTGCAACTCTCCTTTTTATAGTCGGCTTGAGTCTCTCCCCTCGCGTTATAAAGGAGGTGGGAAAAATTTCTGTCATATCGGGAGTGGGGCAAGTGATATTTACGAGTATTGTGGGCTTTGTCATTGTCCTTGCGCTCGGATTTACAGCACTACCGGCGTTCTACATCGCGGTCGCGCTCACCTTTTCGAGTACGATAATCGTTCTTAAGCTTCTCTCCGACAAGGGCGAATTGGACAAGTTGTATGGCAAGATTTCCATCGGTTTTCTCATTGTTCAGGACGTTATCGCTTCCCTTCTCCTCATCTCCATATCGGTGGTTTCCGAGTCCGGAGCAAACGCGGGCACTTTGATTCCCTTGATGGCGCTCAAGATTGTCGCGGTTACTATTTTCCTCTACCTTGTGAGCAAGTACGTTATTTCTTCTCTAAGCGTTTTTTTTGCATCTTCCACGGAGCTTCTCTTTCTTTTTTCGATTGCGTGGGGCTTAGGTGTCTCTTCACTTTTCTTTGTCCTGGGTTTCTCGATGGAAATAGGTGCGCTCATTGCAGGCGTGGTTCTTTCTTTGACACCCTTTTCATACGAGATAGCCGCCCGACTAAAGCCCCTGCGTGATTTTTTTATCGTGCTTTTCTTTATTCTTCTCGGAGCGCAGATGGTCTTCGTGGACCTGCGAGCAATTTTTCTTCCAGCAATAATGATTTCCGTTTTTGTTCTCGTCGGGAAGCCCCTGATTATGATTGTGCTTATGAATCTTCTGGGCTACAAGAGGAGGACCGCGTTTATGACGGGAGTGGTGATAGCGCAGATAAGCGAATTTTCTATTATTTTAATCGCGCTCGGAGCTCAACTAGGGCACTTGTCGCCCGATGTTGTGGCTCTCGTAACGCTGGTCGGGCTTATCACCATCGCTGTTTCTTCATATGTGATTTTGTCCGCAAATTCTATTTATCCGAAAGTCGAATGGATTCTTCGATTTTTGGAGTTCCGCGACAATAAGAAGGATTCGTTGATTCAGGACCACGCATATGAGATGGCGCTCTTCGGTTACGACCGAGTGGGACACGAATTCGTGCGGGCCTTTCGAGAGCTCGGAAAAAATTTCGTAGTAATTGATTTCAACCCGAAATCAATCGAACGCTTGCGCGCTAAAAACATTGACTCGATTTATGGGGACGCGGACGATGTTGAATTCCTTGAGGGGTTGTCGCTTTCAAAGTTTAAGTTGATCGTTTCCACGATTCCCGAATTCAGAACAAATCGGATTCTGGTTTTCACGGTCAGGAAAAACAATCCTCACGCCATCATTCTTGTCATTTCTCACAATGTGGATGATACGAAAGAGCTCTATGCCTTGGGCGCAACCTACGTCGTGATGCCACACCACTTGGGCGCGTATCACGCCTCGAAGCTCATTTCAAAATATGGTTTGGAACTCGATAGGTTCAAGGAAGAACGGGTGAGGCATTTGGCCTCGCTTTCAAAAGATACCGGGAAGTACTAATTTTTTACAATCACTTGTTATTACACCACCGTGCCCCTGAGTTATGTGGCATAACTCAGGGGCAATAGTCGTATGACTACCCAATTGTCCAAAGCGTCTCTTTTGACAAGGTTCTCTTCGAGATATTAGGTATTTTTGTTACAATACTTCTTTCATCATCGGAATTCCCAGCCGTTTTCGCTCGGTTTCGCCCCGAAAGAGCGATCTTTTTCTCTCTGCGTTCACTCCCCTTTCTCCCCCATGCTGTTTGCGCATTGCGCTCATGCTCGATGCGAGGAAAACTACATGTTTGCCGAATTTGCGCGATAAGCGGTCAACTTTCTCGTAGAGCGCGCTTTTGTCCGCCGATTTCTTGTGCTCTCCGAAAAAGTCAGTCTGGATTATGTTTCCGAAAGAGAGATTTCTCAAAACAACTCCCGTTGTCCGATAGAGATTTTTCGGTTTCCAGATTTGGTCGAAATTTCTTTCAACCGACTGCATAACTTTTTGCGGGTCATTTGTCGGGTATTCGAGCGATGCATCCGCCGAAAAATAATTGAACTCCTTGGTCTTAATAAAAAAACTGATTTCTTTCGCTTTCAGGTTGTATCGGCGCACTTTTATGCAGGCATTTTCTGCGTTCTTGGAGAGCTCGGATAAAAGGACCGCTCTCTCTCCCGACGCTGGGGTAAATGTTCTCGTCTTTGAGATGGATTGGTACTCGGTTTTCTTTTCATCTCGCACATGGTAAAGAGACGTGCCTCGAAGTTCGTGCCATATTTCCACATAGGGTTTATTCATATGTTCGTTCACCCACTCCTCTCTCATTTCCGTAAAATCGAGAGCAGTTCTAACCCCGTGCTTCCAAAGAGAGATTGCGGTTGCCATGCCTATGCCCCAGATTTTTTCGATTGGAATTGCTCCAAGATATTTCGGAGATTCTTCCCGCGTGATTATGGTCAAGCCGTCAGGCTTTTTAAATTTTGACGCGGCTTTGGCAAGCACTTTCGTCTCCCCCACTCCCAAAGAAAAAGTCATACCAAGCTCTGCTTGGAGCGTGTTTTTTATTTTTCTTACGATCGCTTCGATGTTTTCTTTTTTTAGCTTGAGCTCTGACAGGTCGGCAAAACATTCATCTATGCTGTATTCTTCCACTGTGGGAACAAAACGTCTTACGATGGCGTACATGCGCTCCGAGAGGATGCTGTATGTTTCGTAGTCGGAGGGAAGAATAATAACATCCGGACATATTTTTCTCATTTCAAAAAGTCGCATGCCTCTCGTGATTCCGCGCGCCTTGGCTTCGTAGGTCAAAGCCGATGCGATGCCCCTCTCGAGCCCGGTTACTACCGGTTTGCCTTTGAGACGGACATCGAGCGACACCTCGCATGAGGCGAAAAAAGCGTCTCCGTCAATGTGCAGAATCGGCATAGGAATGCAAGGTGTTAGCTGTTAGGTTTTAGCTTAAGGGAGAATGAAAATTACAAGAGGAAGGAAAAAAAAGATAAGGAACGGGGCAGCCATTTCTTGCCGGTGAGCGTGCGGAGGCGGGAAAGAAGAAATTTGTGATGTTTGGAGTCGCTCCCATAAGGAACACCCTTGATAATCTTTCTATCAATTTCCCTGTTCACCTTTTTCAATTCCTTGTATATTTCAATTTTTGTTCTTGTTTTGCTCATTTTTTTGTGTAACCTGTAACGTATAACTTATAACGTCTGAAAAAAGATCTTCATTCTTACGTTACACGTTACAAGCTACACGTTACACTTCTGCTAGTACTTCCTAATCACCGCCCTCACCACCGCCACGACCTTCATATTTTCTTTGGGGAAAATTGGCCGGTATTTTTTGTTCGCCGGCTCCAGCCACATGAGTCCTCCCTTTTTCCGCAAATATTTCATCGTCCATCCGCCGTCAACTTCCGCTATCACGATGTCTCCTTCTTTGGGAGGAATTCCACGTTCCACCAAGACCATATCTTTTTCCTGAATTCCGGCGTCTATCATCGAGTCTCCTTTTACCTCGAGCATGTAGGTGGCTTCCTTGTTGTCAATCAGGTATTCATCTAAGTTCATCGTGTCTTGCAGTTCTTCCTCCGCGGCCGAAGGGAATCCCGCTTCCACAAGCCCGAGCACTTTTATGTCTCCGAAGATTGAGTTTGGAGTAAGGCGACCTTTCGAGTCTTTGGAGACGAGCCCGTCTTCGATAAGATGCTTCACGAGCTTGTATGCGGCATTTTTGGACTTGAAGCCGACGAGTTGCATAATCTCGCTCAATGACGGCATCCGTCTCTTGTTTTTATAAAAAGAAGATATTTTGTTTTTGTATTGAATGTAGGACATGAAAGAGTGTAACGTGTAGCATGTAACTTGTAACGTCTGAGGGTCAGGATAGGAAATCTTTCTTTTTTCTTACGTTACAGGTTACACGTTGTGTGTTACATGTAGAGTATAGTAAACGTTCGTTCACCATGCAAGTAAAAAGGTGGGGAAAACTTTTTGGAATACTCTTTGCTCGACCTGTCAATATTTATCAAGACTAAGATTGGATTGACACGTATTAAGTATCATGATATACTTTTCTGTGCTATTCACACAATCCCAATAGCCCCACTCTCGAGGGTCTCGAGCGGTTCTTCAACAAGGAGGTCAGTATGGCTTGGAACCCCAAGCGACAATTTAGTTCTGTTGGGTATCGCGAGCACGTTCAGAGGGTCGCTAGCGAAACTATGGGCGGTCACCGAACGCCCACCATCGGTGGCGAGACGCACTTGCCCCACTGGTGGATTCAAAGTGAGATCAGAGTTTTCTGGGACGTTGCAATTTCGCGGCAAACCGTTGACCTGATCGTCAAGGCAGTTGATGAGCGGATTCGGGAGACCATCGGTCTGCCGTTTCGCTTCAAGTTCCACGGCTCTCACCCGAGCGCCATGGAGCAAGTGGTAGATGCCACCATTAACGATGAAATTGACGAGCAACGGCTCTTCGCCACAGCTCTTTCCGAGAGCTGGCGTGATCTGTGTCATGGTGGTCAGCAACATGCTGATATCTACATCACGAACAAAGCGTTTCTCAACGATACTGTTTCCTGGGGTGCAGCTGATTTCAAATTCGGCGCGATGGTTTTCTGTCTGTATGGCAATCGAAGCCAAAGTCAGGAGTTCCTGCGCAAGGTCGCCCTCCACGAAACAAACCATCTGCTCGGTATGTACTGCCACTGCGACGATTACCAAAACGTCGAAGAACTGAGCTACACGCCGAGTTGCAACATGCACTACAGTTGTCCAAGCGACGATCTGTGTCCCAAGTGCGTCGAATTCATTCGGCATTGGTGGGCGCAGATTGAATACGAATACGAGCAATCGTATGGAGAATTGCAACAAAAAATGGGCTTATCGTAAGGTAGGCCTTTTTCTTTTCAATATTGAACTTATTCACAAAAATGCTAGAGTTACGGTATTAACAAATATAACTATCAATCCCGACCTTTCCGTCGGGGCTAACAACCATGTATATGTATTACATTATAGGCATCGTAGTTTTCATCCTTCTTGCGAGTTTGAGACAAATTAATCAATATGAGAGAGGGGTAAAATTTACAATGGGAAGATACACCGGAATTATGGAGCCAGGCTGGAGAATCGTCATTCCAGTTTTTCAGTCATATAGAAAAGTGGACATGAGAGTGAAGGCGGTAGATGTTCCCGACCAGAAAGCCATAACTCGGGATAACGTTTCCGTTACAGTGAACGCAGTCATTTATTACAAAGTTGCGTTTGCAGAAAAAGCAGTCATTGAAGTGGAGGATTTTTACTATGCGATCTCACAGTATGCTCAAACTACAATGAGAAATATTGTCGGCGAAGTTACTTTGGATGAACTCTTAGCAAGCAGAGATAAAATTGCAGATCGAATCCGTGAAATTGTAGACAAGGAAACAGACGCGTGGGGACTCAAGGTCAACAACGTCGAACTCAAGGATGTGTCGCTTCCTGAAAATATGGAGAGGACGATAGCCAAACAGGCAGAAGCGGAGCGGGAGAAGCGAGCGGTTATCATCAATTCCGAAGGTGAGCTTGCCGCGTCAAAAAACATGGCGGAAGCTGCAAGTATTCTTTCGGCAACACCCGGAGCATTGCATTTGAGGACGCTTCAATCAATCAACGATGTTTCTTCTGACCAGTCCAACACGATTATATTCACGGTTCCTTTGGAGATTTTGCAGGCGTATGTAGGATTTAAGGAAGGAAATAAGTAGTTGATTTTTTACTGTAATCTAAAATCAGCCGGGCACCGCAACGGTGCCCGGCTGATTTGCTTTGCTGCATCCCCCACTTGCATATTACACCGCCATGCCCCTGAGTTATGCCACATAACTCACGAGCTATAGTCGCATGACTATATCCCTTAGTTCTACTGGGGAGCAATAGTCGTATGGCTACCAAATTGTCCAAAGCGTCTCTTTGGATTCCTGTTCCCCAAGCGGCAGGTTGGGTGGGCTGATTTTCTTGCATATTTTGCAATTCTTCTTAGTATTGGTGACGGATAGACTGGGAACACATCCCAAAAGCTGATACGGCTTTCACCGTATTGCACGCAACAACAAAAAAACCATGGAAATTGAACTCAAACCACTAGTACTCATCGTGATGGGGTCGTCGAGCGACGCCAAAAATTTCAAATTGGCGGAAATAACGCTCACTTCACTTCAAATTGCCCATTCATGCCACGTTTTGTCCGCGCACAGGACACCGAAAGAACTCATCGAACTTGCGACGGACGCTCGACATACGGGGGTAAGGGTGATCATTGCGGGCGCAGGAGGTGCTGCGCATTTGGCGGGAGCTATTGCGGCCCATTCTCAAGGTGTTCCTGTAATCGGTGTTCCGATTCAATCTTCAGGCACATTGGGTGGTTTGGATGCCCTCCTAGCAACGGTGCAAATGCCACCCGGTGTGCCGGTAGCGACTGTTGGAATCAATGGAGCAGAAAACGCCGCCCTTCTGGCCGCACAGATTTTGTCGGTCTGTCCCGATTGCCCGGAGATCTTTGGCAGACTCACTCTTCGTCGATTTGCTATGGCCGAAAAAGTGCGAGCGGACAACCTTGAAATGAGTCACGCTGGTATCGAGGGTTTTCTTCGGAACCATCCTCCCTCGTCGTGAGGAATCTCAATAAACTGCTATGTCCCGAATGCAAAAGCGCGTTCGGGATTTTTTTTACGAAGTCTATTCTCCCATTCGTGAGAATAAGCGAGTACATTTGATAAAATAATTAACTCCATCCGTCCATCGGCCCATTCGCCCGTTCTCGCGAGTAGGCGAAAGTAATGGAAAAATGGAATAAAAAAAACGCAGCAACAAGATTAAAACTTGTATACTGCGCCATGTTTTTGACTGCTCAATTCGAAACGATCCGACCCACTGCCTGCTCATAGTGGAGACTGAAGCGCGAGAAACGCTCGGACGCTTCACCGATTTGCTCGGTTGTAAGCGAAGGATACGGTGGATCCGCTTCACCCGCCGCACGCGCTTTCTGTACATCGGCGTAGAAGCCGTTTTGGACGAACAGTTGGCGGAGGAACTCCTTGGAGTGATGAATGACGATTCCCTCTTCGAGCTCTGCTGTCGGAGCATACCGATCTTCGTGGGGATTTCCGAAGGCGTCAATGAAGACAATTTGACGCTCCGGACCCATAAACGCGAGCTCCTTCTTGCCGTCGAGCCGTGTGAATCTTGAGGCGCGCGCCGCAAGACTCAACGCCCCGTTCAGTCGGTCAATCAATGCCCATGCCCTTTGCCACTCCTCGCGCGAAATTCCGCCAAGACGCATCGCCTCATCATCCTCCAACGGGCGATCAACCTTTTCCCATTTCGTGGTGCACTCATGCACTGGAAAAGGAAAGGGGGTTCCTTCTCGAGGCAATTTATCAAAGTCGTTACTCGCGAAGCCGTAGTTGGTCGGTTTCTTTTTTCCCGACTCTAATGCCCTGCGAATACTGCCCGACACGCGCTCGCGATCAATAAACTCGAGGGGAATCATCACGTCTGTTTCCTCGGGATATAACGGGCGATCCTTGGGTGTCGCAAACTCTCGGACCAAAATGGTTCGGCCGTCTTTTTCACGAATGAAGTGCGTAGGGATGCACAGTGCGGCGGCAATCTTGAAGCCAGCAACATTGCACCTGCAAAGCGCTTCCCCCATGCCCGGAATTTCCTGTGGATGCGGTCCGCAATCGAACACCGAGAATCTGTCAGTGTGCTCGAATGCAAGCACATGTTCACCTGCTCGGCGGATGATTTTGACACTGCCATGATGAACAATGGACAGTTGTTCTGTGGGACGGTCGTCGATATCCATAAGTTTTTGAGGCTGACTGTTTCGTTTTTTTGAGAGAAGCCCTAGAACAAGCAACTTCTACTCTCATACTAAATAATAATCAATATTTTGCAAGCCAACTCATTTCCATTGATTCATGTATAATGACTACATGAAGGGGCTAAAGACAGGACGGATTTTAATTTTTTTCTTTTTTCTTTCTGCGCTTTTTTTTCTCGGCGAAAAAAAAGCGCATGCCTCGCCCTATAATTACGCGAGCATCGGGGAAACTTTGGATTCGAAAGTGGTCATTGGCTACGATAGTCTGGATGAGCCGATTTATTTCGTGTGTGATAGTGGAGCCCTCTTATGCGAAAGTGCGGGCTCGACGATTCCGACATTAACGAAACTCGATGCGGGAACGGAAGAAAAAAATCATTTTTGGAATCCGCAAAAGACAAAGCTCTTTGTGAGCGACATAGCGGCGGGGGGAGTGGTGCAAAATGCAATTTACAAGGTTGCGGGTGGAGTTGCCACACTCGAGTCTATTTTGCCCACTCATGAGAGAGTTTTTCGCGCTATTTTCAGTTCCGACGGCACTCGGCTCATTTTGATAACTCGCGAAGGCAACTTGGTGAGCGTTAATACCCAAACGAAAGCGGTGGTGTTCAAAAAGCCGTTTGTGGACAAACCCTCGGCCTCGAGCCTCACGCTCTCTCCGAATGGAAAATTTCTCGCATACTATATTCCCGCCTACGCTTCAACGCATTTAAGAACCATCAAACTCTGGAGTCTCGCGGAAAACAAACTCTTTGAGACAAAAGACACCGTGGAGTATTGGGACTTGCTTTCGGAAAATCTGAAAATTTTTGAATTTGCTCCGGACAGCGCAAAGCTCGTGTATCTTGACGACCGCGATAATTTCCCGACCCTCTACTCGGTCAATCTTAAAAACCCAAACTCGATTTCAATGTCCGGTGAGCGAATACTCACGAAGCCCTACACGGTAAGTGACTTTATTTTTTCGGACTCAAGCACGATATATTTTGTTGCCAACCGCGAAAGTCCTCTCACGTGGTCCTTGTATCGCTTTGACCTCGTAAGTAGCAGTTTGACTCATGTTCGCGACGACATTTCATATGCTCAAACGATTCGAAAATTTGAAAATGCGTTACTCTATCTTCACATAGGAGAAAATGGAGCAGAACCCGAAATCGTGAACACTCAAAGCGGGAAAGTTTCTCCATTGACCACGTTGAGGGCTTCTGGGACTCAAGCTGATGCCGGTAAAGATGAGATAGCTGCAATTGGCGGGCTTTACGGCGTTTTGATGAAGCCCGCAGGTTTTAAATCAACAGAGTCTTATCCCCTCTTGATATGGCTTCATGGCGGACCGTACAGGCAGACATCAGTCGGGTTTCATTCATACGTAAGCTATGCAGGTTATGACGCGATACTTGAAGAAGTGCGGGCGATGGGCGCGGTAGTTTTGAAACTCGACTACACCGGCTCATACGGCTATGGCAGAGATTTTGCGGAAAAAATAAAGGGACGAGTTGGAGTTGCGGATGTCGCTGATGTCGCGAACGCCATTTCTTTTGTGAAAAAAACGGTGAATATTGACGGGGTGTATACGATGGGAAATAGTTACGGAGGATACCTCGCATTGCGCGCGGTCGTTGATAATCCAAAGGCCTACGCCGGAGCGATTTCCATAAACGGCGTTACGGACTGGGAGATTCTCCTGACACAACTTCGCGACTCTATTTTCAACGTCTATTTTGATGGAGTGCCGGATGCTACGAATAGGTCGCTTTATGACCGTGCCTCAATTTTGACTCGATTAAAAAACATTTCCGGACAAAAATTCCTGCTCATTAACGGAGAAAACGACACGACTATTCCCCCAATACAGAGCGACGTGCTCTACGGAGCGCTCAAGGAATACAGTGTTGATGCACAGATTGTAAAATATCCCGGGGAAGATCATATTATTCGAGAAAGAGAAAGCTTGGAGGATATCTGTAAAAAGACGCTTGGTATGATGGAATTAAAGCTCGGGAGAAGTGCCTGCAGTTTCAAATAGTAGGGTTCACCATTGGGAGTTGAGTAGTATCGGCTGGCTAAACTTATTGTGAGTGTTACAATGAAATCATCAATTAACAGCTAAATATAATGTTATGCTAACAATCATTGCGGTCGTCTTAGTGGTTTTGTGGCTCGTCGGATTTATCGGTTTTCATGTCGTAGGGGGTTTTATTCATATTCTGCTCGTGGTCGCCATTATCATGATTCTTATACGACTCATTCAGGGGAGGAATCCGATTAAATAAATTTGTTTGCAAGTGCCGTCAAAAAAACGCCCGAGGGGCGTTTTTTTGACGGCTACCTATTACCACTATTATTTTAAAAATAATTTGCTATACTTTCGGCAGTTATGAATGCTACACTGCGTTTTAAAAAAGTCCCCCAGCCGCCTTTCCATCTGGGGCACTGTGTTGAAATTTTCATTGCGAATAAAGAGAGTGATGGCCCAATTTGCACCTTCTGTTTCAAGAAGGGGTGTTGGTCGGCCGTTGATCCAGTTCTCGTGTGTAAGCTTAGCACCGAACTTTACAAAAAGATCATTGGGACTCTCGAGAAGCAAAATCCATATGCAGATTTCGAACTCGTGCTCTAAATCCCCTATCATTCGTGGTACGGGATTTTCTTTTGACCCCGTAGTGAATTTTGACTTTGAACTTTGCCTTGTCTAGCTAATGCAGACGTTGTCAAAATCTACTTCGAGGTTTTGACACTCAACCCATTTTTTGTTAATATTCTTGTTGAAATGACCCGAGGGGTCTATTTTTAGTTGAGTACCTACCCCAAATAAATTCGCGGACTAACATTACATTTGTGGAATTTCGCAATATCGCCATTATCGCCCACGTTGACCACGGCAAGACTACTCTTACCGATGCTCTTTTGAAGCAAACGGGAGTAGTTGAGGAAGGAGTAAGCATGGATTCAAACGCGCTTGAAAAGGAACGTGGCATCACTATTTATTCCAAAAATACTTCCCTCATATATAAAGGGGTCAAAATCAACATTGTGGACACGCCCGGACATGCCGACTTCGGGAGCGAGGTCGAGCGCGTTCTCCGCTCTATCGACACCGTGCTTTTGGTTGTTGACGCTCAAGAAGGACCGATGCCGCAAACCCGATTCGTGCTCAAGAAGTCGCTCGAGCTCGGGTTGAAACCGATTGTAATTATAAATAAAATCGACAAGAGCGCGGCTAGGCCCGAAGAAGCACATGAGGAAGTTCTGGAGCTCTTCTTGGAGTTGGGAGCTAACGATGAGCAATTGAATTTTACTACCGTGTACGCTGTCGGCAGATTGGGGGTGGCAAAAATGAAAATGACGGACGAAAGTTCCGACCTCACTCCCCTTCTGGACACGATTCTAAGAGAAGTTCCTCCCGCCCCCTCGAACACAGATGTTCCTCTCCGTATGCAGGCTTTTAATCTCGCGTACGACAACTTTCTCGGACGACTGGCGATAGGCAGAATTTTTGAGGGGAAAATAAAATCCGGAATGAATGTTTTCATTAACGAGCCGGGCAAGGAGACAGTCTCGGGTAAGATCACAAAGCTTTTCTCTTTCACAGGAATTCAAAGAAAAGAAGTACAGGAGGCAGTCGCGGGAGACATCGTGATGATCGCGGGACTTCCCTCTATCTATATCGGAGAAACTATCTGCGAAAAGCCCGACCAGGAACCCCTGCCCTCAATCACGATTGACGAGCCGACTATCTCGCTCCAGTTTCTTGTGAATGATTCGCCATTTGCGGGACGGGAAGGTAAGTTTGTGACCGGAAGACAGATTCGTGAGAGGCTCGAGCGCGAGCTCGAAGTTAACGTCGGACTGAAGGTTGATTTTACCGACGACACATTTACGGTGTACGGACGAGGAGAGCTTCACATCGCCATCTTGCTCGAAAATATGCGCCGAGAAGGGTACGAACTTCAGGTTTCCCAACCGAAAGTCATCATCAAAGAAACAGACGGCGTTACGATGGAGCCTTTTGAAGAAGTGATTATTGATGTTAAGGACGAAGTTTCGGGTAGCATCATTAGTACGCTTTCAGAGAGAAAAGGAATTCTCACGGATTCAAAAGAGCATCATGGGAATATGAGATTGGTGTTCGAAGTTCCGACCCGGGCGCTTTTGGGCTACCGAGGGCAGTTTGTTATTGAAACCAAGGGCGAGGGAATTCTCTCTTCCCGATTCATCGAATTTCGAAAGCACAAAGGAGAGATAAAGAGACAAAGCTACGGCTCGATGATTTCCATGGAGGCGGGAAAAGGCGTGGCATTTGCGCTCAACAATCTTCAGGAGAGAGGTGTGCTCTATATTGGAGCGGGCGATGAAGTGTATGTGGGAATGGTGATTGGAAATGTTACCAAAGGGCTCGATATGACGGTAAATCCAATTAAAGGAAAGCAACTTACGAACATGCGCCAAACCGGCTCAGACGGACTTGTGCTTTTGACTCCGCCTTGGAGGCTCTCAATTGAACGCGGAATGGAGATAATGACGGAAGATGAATATCTGGAAATTACTCCAAAATCGGTTCGGCTCCGTAAAAAATTTTTGACCGAAAACGAGCGCGTAAAAGCAACGAGAAAATCGGGCTGATTTTTTATTTGACTTTCGGCATAAATTCTTGAGTCGATTCCTGTTTTTGCTCTGTAAAGAGCCCAAATTCGGATTGCATCCGTTTAAAAAACTTCTCCCGGAATCTTCTTAAAAGATCATCCTGATAGTTAATTTTGTCCGCCTGTTTTTTTATATCATCTCTTGCGGTTTCCATTTCAAGTTCGCTTGCTTCCCATGGCTTGTCTGTTCTCATAATTGCTCCTTCCTCTAGTGCGTCATTTAAGCCACCAATATGGTTATCCTTCCCTTCATCGTATCCCGCATAAATTTCACTCGAGATGGATTTTGATGCAGACATCCACATTTCCTCAACAATTTCCTTTGTAAGCTTCGTTTTTCCCTCATCAAATTTTTTAAATTGTTCTCGAGCAAGACGTTCTCCTGTTTCTCGCATTGATTTTGATATTCGCTCCGCCATGTCTGAAGTGTATTTAGCTATCTCCCAACCCGGGTAAGAGAAAGGCACTACCCTATATCTGTCTTTAATTTTCAGCATCTCATTCAGACTTTCAACTAGCAAGTTTTTTATTAATTCAAAGCTTGAAACCTGGTGTAAATAAGGTGTTTTCATATTTTAAAATTTAGCGGCTATTATTTGGAAAATCGTGTCAATCTGATTATATAATGATTCAATTGTTGAATCATTTTCAATCGTAAAATCGCCGAGCTCCATTACCCCTTCGACATTTTGGGCATTGGGGTCCGCGCTTCGAGCCTCCTTCTCGTCAAGAGCTTTAAATTCCTCAAATGTTCCTTCACTCGTTCGTCCTCTTTTTGAAAGCAAATTGTAGCGGGTCTCGAGTGATGCCCGCAGTGTAACAATATACCCTCCATTTTTTTTAATTTCTTCTCCCTCTCTGATAGCCCGTATTCCGCTTATGATGAGGCGCGGGCTTTCATTTTTTAGGGCGATAGAAACTAAATAGTCTGACCCGTGCTTTTCTCTTATGAGAGTGCCTGTTTTACTCATATTTTTCCGCTCCAGACCACCGAGATTATTTTTTTTAATATATTCTCTAACCAGGTCGCTTGTCGAGATATGGGTAAAACCATATTTTTTTACAAAATATTCTGCAACAGTGTCCTTTCCGGACCCGGGATGCCCAACCAGACCTATAATGATTTTTTTCTGCATTTGATAATATGTAAGAATTAAGAGCGTTGTTAACACTTTATCATCTTCGGTGTAAAGTGGGAAC
>JBDTMN010000013.1 GCA_039934295.1 Candidatus Taylorbacteria bacterium
TGTCATATAATTGAACACTGCTCCTGCTGGGCATCCGGCTGTAGGTGGCAATGGGTTTGGATTTGGAATTGTGTTCAACGTGTCATTCATTTTGAGCCGAGAAATCGGACCAAAAAATCCTACCGCTGGGACAATTCCAACTGCGGCCTGCCATTTTGCAACAGCAGCTTTTGTCAACGCTCCAAAGTATCCTTTGTTTACGCCCATAGGCATAACGAGATATCCTTGAGTGACAAGAATCGATTGCAAAGCTGAAACATCGGAGTTGGAGCTTCCAATCGTCAAGTCAGCGTTGAATTGAGAGAGAGCTGAAGCGGCTCCTGGCGCAAACTGGGCTCCTACGAGAGAAGCAGAGCTTCCCGCAAAGGACAATGCCATTGCGATTCCTGCGGAAGCGGCAATGACTTTTTTCATCGTAAAATTTTGTAACATAATATTATTTTTAATTTAGTTTTTCCCTATTTATTATTAATTTTTTTAAGGGAAAAATTTATGTGCTAACTTCTTAGGACTTACGCGTTTGATCTTTTTCTGTCATCCTCGCGGATGCGGGGACCAGATTAACCTAGATTCCCGTTTCCACGGGAATGACAGGCAAGACGCGTAACTCCTTTCTAATTCCGACATCAATAATTGAGGATTGTTTTCGACCAGTTCCTTAATTATTGATTTACTACTACTAAACTTATAACCCGAAGTCATGTTGCATGACTTCGGAGCTATGGTCGTATGACCGTCTATTTCATCTTTGCTCATTTTCGACCGAGCATCGTTTTTGGTTTCGAGAGAAGACCCGATAAAGGTCAGACCTTGAAGAGAAGAGAGGTCGGGTCTTGGGGTCAAAATCAAAAATGATGCTCGGTCTTTCGACACAAGAAAGACGAATTAGTTTGCATAATTGAACTATCATATTTTTCATTAACTCACCGGTATGGAAAAAAGATTGCTGTAATTTTTTCGCTTTTTAATTGTCAATGTTCTTCGGCAATTCTGAAACATCAAATCTGGATTCCCGCCTATGCGAGAATGACAACAAGTATTATATACCTGTTCGCCAGAATCTCGCAAAAAATGTGTGGATAACCCGTAGCCATCAGATGGCTAGGGAGCAACAGTCGTATGACCATAACCCATACAGTAAATTTTGGTAACGTTCTCAAATGCACTGTGCATCAGGAGCGCAATGCCAAAATTCACTCGGATATCCCTCACAGTGAAGACGCCGAGCTACGGGCAATCTTACAGGGTATTGTGGTGAAGTCAATAATAGAACACGAAAACACGCAGCATGTAACATATAACATGTAACAGGAGACACAACATGTAACAGGGTGCGCAACATGTAACATGTAAGAGGGTACACAACATGTAACACGCAACATGTAACATCAGACAAGAAAAAGAGTGAATCCCCTCCTAGTGTTACATGTTGTGTGTTACATGTTACATATTACTTGTTACATGTTGTGAGCAAGTAAATACCGGCTCCAGCGGCGCTCGCCTACTTTCTTAAGGACACCGGAATCAACCATGGAAAGCAAATCGCGCTGAATTGTCTTTTCACTGCAATCTTGGATAGAGGCACTTATGTCCTTTATGCTCACCTCCTTGTTTTTACGCACTATGACCATTATGAGCTCCTTCCTATCTTTTGTTTTCTGGTCTTTATCACCTGAATTTTTATTGTCCTTTATACCTGTGCCTACGGTGTCCTTTTCGAGTCTAAAGGACACATGATGTCCTTTAGACTGTCCTTTATACAATCCAGTGATGGAATCATTCTCCCTTTCAGTGCTTTTTACGTCATTTTCATTTAATCCGACCTCGAAAAAGCTCGCAGGGAGGACTATTTTCTTCCTTGAGTTCCCAGATTGGATTGTCTCTAAAACTCTGTGCAACTCGGCTCTAATAAGCATTGCGTTCATACTTCCGATAAGAGAGCCCTTATTTGCAATCTCTAGGAGAGATATTGACTCTATTGTATGAGCCAATGCGCGGTCGAGCTCTACTTCACTTTTTCCGGCATGGAAGGCAAGAATGTCCGATAGGACTTCCCCTAGCCTCTGTCTTAGACGCCATTTTAGGGGCTCGGAATCGGGAAGTAAATTCGTAACAAGGTAAACAGCGGTGAGAATTTTCTCAACTTTTCTGTAGATGAACAGGAAATAGTTGTCGCCCTTAAAAAAGCTTTGAATGCTTGATTCGTAAGCCTTTTCCTGGATATCTCTTGGTTGTCCGAGCTCTTTTTCGCTCATTGTCTTAGATTGACATGTCTTTAGTATGTCCTTGAGAATTTTCTGTCCTTTAGCGAATGTCCTTGATATAAATTAAGTTTTTTCATGTCCATTATATAAAGGACAAAATTTATTTGCAAATCAAATTTGCAATAAATAAATTCGAAATGCGAAGCACGAAATCCGAAAAAAATTCAAAATAATTATAATCCTGATAAAAGAATCAAGGTTCGACCTTTTTACCGAATCAAGGTCAAACCTTTAAAAGAGGGAGTCCAGGATTAATCTGGATCCCCGCCTTCGCTATAATCCCGATAGAAGAATCAAGGTTCGACCTTTTTACCGATTCAAGGTCAAACCTTTAAGGAGAAAAAGACGATAGAAAGAAATTGGAAATGTAATTGCCCGAAAACAGTTTCTGTTTTCGGGCAATTACGATATACTTATGGTTATGTCCAAAAAAGATTCATCTCCGTGGCAAAGTCGCCTCAATATATTGAGGTACACAAAGGATGAGACAAAGCAGGGGGTGTTCGCAATTGTCTTCTTTATCCTCGGGGTATTCTTTGTCCTCTCTTCTTTCCACAAGTCGGGACCGGTAGGAGAAAAAATCTTCGTCCTTTTCAAGCAACTCTTCGGTCTCGGGTATTTTCTTCTTCCACTTTTTTTCTTCATCCTCACTCTCACGTTTCTCAAATCGCTCAAACAGAATTTTAACCTCTCAAAGGTAATTTTTTCTTTTTTCGCCCTCGCGGCAAGCCTCGGCATACTTGACCTTATCATTCCTGGAGAAGCTGGCATCGTGGGACGCGGGATTTCTTCATCTCTTATGTACTTGGTGGATTTCTATGCCAGCATTATTTTCCTCGCGGGCGTTCTCGTCATCTTTCTCCTTTTGATATTTGACGCTCCGCTCGATGCCGACTTCTGGAAACATTTGATTATCGGGGGAAAGAAGAAAGATGGGGACGCAAACAATGGTCTCCTCGAGTCCGAACAGCAAAAGGTAGATGAGGCGAGTGGCGGAGCAAATTCTGCCGATGCTCAAAACAAGAACGATGAAAAACGGACTTCAAAGTCAAGAGGAGCGCAGGAACTTTCGGAAGATGAAAAAAACGGCTTTGAGCTCAATCAAAAAAGAACCCAAGGAGGGACGATGAAGTATGTCCCCCTCCCTCTCTCGCTTCTCGAAAGAGACTCGGGGAAGCCCGGGGTGGGAGACATCAAGGCGAACGCCAATCTCATAAAAAGAACTTTGCAAAATTTCGGCATCGACGTGGAAATGGACGAAATATCTATAGGGCCCTCAATTACCCGCTATGCACTGAAACCAGCTGAAGGAGTAAAACTTTCGAGAATCGTCGCTCTTCAGGACAACCTAGCCCTGGCTCTTGCCGCGCACCCCATCCGCATCGAAGCTCCGATTCCGGGAAAATCTCTCGTGGGAATCGAAATTCCAAATTCAACAAAGACGACGGTCGGACTAGGCACTCTCTTGAGCTCGCCGGAATTCCAAGAATCGGACAAATCGCTTTTGATTTCTCTCGGCAAAGGAATATCGGGCAAATCGCATTTTGCCAATCTTGGAAAAATGCCTCACCTTCTTATCGCCGGCGCCACGGGTAGCGGGAAAACATGCGCCAAAGACACATACGTTTTGAGCGAAAAAGGAATCCTCACCTTTGATGAGCTGTGCCCGCTCCCCTTGAATTCAGAGATAAATTATTCTATCCGAGTGGCCACAAGAGACGGCATAGAAGCGACAAGTAAGAACTACAATAATGGAATTTGCGACTTCAATAAAATCACCACTGAAGAAGGGCTGACCATTGAAGTGACGGATGAGCACCCTCTTTGGGTTATTCATGATGGCGAAATGAAATGGCAAAATAGCGGAAGTATTCAAAAAGGAGAGTATGTGGCTATTTCCAGAGGTTCTAAACTGTTCGGTAAAAAAACATCAATCAATTTCATACCCGAACCCAATAAGACGAATAAATCCAGGGAAATAAAAATTCCGACTATTATGTCGGAGGAACTCGGTCTTTTCATGGGACTTCTAACGGCAGACGGCGGTTTAACTATCCACTATCGGGTTGTCTATACTCAAGCCAATACAGAAGTCCTTGCGATATATTCGGCACTTCTTAAAAATCTTTTTGGTTTGAATTCTCCCTATACGACCAAATCGGGTAAAAGCAACAAGGCAAAAGATATTGTCGTGAACAGCAGACAACTGAAAGATTTTTTGACACATCTTGACTTACAACCTGTCGGAGCAAGAAAGAAGCAAATACCAAGATCTATCAGAGAATCCTCACCCGAGGTTATTAAAGCTTTTATTAAAGGGCTTATCAGAAATGATGGGCATATTTCGCCTGTGGCAGGACTCGAGATAACATTAGCAAGCGAAAAACTGCTACAGCAGCTACAAATAATACTGCTGAACTTTGGCATCGTTAGCTCCCTTCATTCTAAAAAAGTAAAGGGTTACGAGCATAATACTTATTGGAGATTAGCCGTCTATGGAGCTGACTTTGTTCTCTATGCAAAAGAAATCGGATTCTTGACGGATGAAGAGAGGAAAAAAGCGGAATCGTTTCTTACAATTCAAAGAAATACGAATAAAAATATCATCCCGACTCTTTCCCCTATACTCAAAAAATTATCTCTCGTGTATCGAAAAACATTCGCTCAACTAACCAACATGGGATGGCAATATCAAAATAACGCGCTTGTCCCGAAGTACGCTTTCAGAAGTTTGGCAAGTTACAATAGTGGCGTAAGAAATCCATCTTATGGCGCGCTGGAGAGGATTCTCACATTTTACGAACCTCTTGCTGACTCCGCTCCCTACAAAAAAATTGCTGAAATTAGCAGAGACAATTTTTACTGGGCTCGCGTGGCTTCAATAGAAAAAACGAGTGGAGAAGGATACGATTTTGAAGTTCCGGGGTCAAATTCGTTTGTTGGCAACGGCTTCGTGAATCACAATAGCGTCATGATACACTCTATCATCACTTCGCTCCTCTATCGTAACTCGCCCGAAAATATCAAATTCATCATGATTGACCCGAAGCGAGTCGAGCTGACGCTGTATAATAAAATTCCCCATCTTCTGACCCCCGTGATTACCGACGCAAAAAAAGCGATACTTGCCCTCAAATGGGCGGGAAAAGAAATGGATAGGCGTTATGACATTCTTGAGTCGGAAACAGTGAGAGATATAGAGTCGTATCACAAAAATATTCTTGAGCCGGAGTTGAAAAAATTGGAAACGAAAAAAGACGCTTCGGGCAATGATGAAGTCAAACTGCCGGAAATGATGCCCTACATCGTCATCGTGCTTGACGAGCTCGCGGACATCATGCAAACTTACCCGCGGGAACTTGAAAGCGCGATTGTGCGATTGGCCCAAATGTCCCGCGCCGTGGGAATTCATCTCATGCTCTCCACCCAGAGGCCTTCGGTAAATATCATCACGGGACTTATAAAAGCCAATATTCCAAACAGGATTGCCCTTCAGGTCTCCTCGCAAATTGATTCACGAACTATTTTGGATACAGGAGGAGCGGAAAAACTTCTTGGTGCTGGAGATCTGCTTTATTTAGGCGGAGAAATGTCGAAGCCACAGAGAATGCAGTCGGCCTTCATTGGCGAAACGGAAGTGAAGAAAGTTGTTAAATTTTTGGTGCAAAATTATGCGGGAGAGGTGCCGACAGATATCAACCTGACTGAAACTGCCAAGAATTCCCTTTTTGAAGCCAGCCTAGAAGACACTTCCCTTGCCGACGATGATGAGATGTATGAGGACGCTCGGCTCGCCGTGATTGAAGCAGGAAAAGCCTCGACTTCCTATCTACAAAGAAAGCTCGGGCTTGGCTACGCCCGCGCGGCGCGACTCATGGATAGTTTGGAGCAAAGAGGTGTGATAGGTCCCGGCGACGGAGCAAAGCCACGTGAGGTGCTGGGGGCTCCCCCGAAGGAAGAGACAGAACCGACGGAACAGAATAACCTATGACCTATAACTTATAACTGAATGGCTGAATGACAGAATGACAGAATGACTGAATGACAGAATGACTGAATGACAAAATAACAAAGTGAAAAGTTATAAGGTTATAAAGTTATAAAGTAAGAGATTCAGCCTTCCTGCATTTCTTTATAACTTTATAACTTTTTACTTTATAACTTCTGCTTTATGGCCCGAAAAAGAGATTTTAAATTTTATTTGAAACTCTCCGTCTCTCTTTTGCTTTTTTTTGTCGTCTTGGGGTATGGATACTTTCGGACAAAAGATTTGATAGAGGGCGTCGTTATCACAATTGACGAGCCACAAAACTACTCGACTCTTACCGAATCCGCGTTTGTCATGAAAGGAAAGATTGAGAGGTCCTCCGCTGTTTTTTTAAATGGCAGAAAGATATTTCTCGATGATAAAGGCAATTTCAGCGAAAAATTGCTCCTTTCCCCGGGCTATACTATAATCACTTTGAGGGCGGAAGATAAGCTTAAGAGGGAGACGAGCAAACAGCTTGAATTAGTGTATAAACCAAGTTCGTAAGTTTTTAAGTTACGCTTCGCTTAAGTTGGTAAGTTTAAGAGAAGAAAAACTTATAAATCAGGGAGAATTTCGTTCAGAAACTTACCAACTTACAAACTTATTAACTTACAACTAAAACAATGGCTTTCAACAAAAAAAAGGAACCGAAAGAGGACAAGGGGGTTGGGAAAGTGAACATCGAGGACACTCTGGACGCGATTCGAACAAAATTCGGGGATGAATCAATCATGATGCTCGGCGATAAGCCGAAAGTTGATGTAAATGCCATCTCAACAGGCTCAATCGGGCTCGACGCCGCGCTCGGAGTCGGAGGGATGCCTCGAGGACGTATCATTGAGATATTCGGACCGGAATCTTCCGGAAAGACCACATTGTCGCTTCATGTCATCGCGGAAGCCCAGAAGAAGGGGGGCATTTGCGCGTTTATCGATGCCGAACATGCCATGGACCCGGAGTATTCAAAAAGGCTCGGAGTGAAAATAAATGAGCTCCTCATTTCCCAGCCGGACACGGGGGAGCAGGCGCTTGAAATTGTCGAGAGCCTCGTTCGCTCGGGCAAAATGGATGTTATTGTCATTGACTCGGTGGCCGCGCTCACACCCAAGGACGAGATTGAGGGAGATATGGGAGCGCACCACGTGGGAAAGCAGGCGCGACTCATGTCGCAGGCCTTGAGAAAACTGACAAGCATTGTTGCCAAGTCAAAGACAGTGGTTATTTTCATAAACCAAATCAGAATGCAGATTGGAGTGATGTTTGGCAACCCTGAAACCACGCCCGGAGGAAAAGCGTTGAAGTTCTACACTTCGGTTCGGCTTGATATCCGAAGGATTGCACAGATTAAAAAGGGGGAGGAAGTGATGGGTGGGCGCGTTCGGGTAAAGGTGGTCAAGAATAAAGTGGCGGCGCCTTTCAAGCAGACGGAATTTGACCTCATGTACAACGAAGGAATTTCGCGCGAGGGAGAGATGATAGCCCTCGGGGAGAAAATGGGAATTATCCAGAAGTCGGGCACAAGCTACAGCTTTGGCGAAGAAAAACTTGGCCGAGGATATGACGCGACAAGACAGTTCCTCAAAGAAAACAAGAAAATTGCCGAAAAAATATTGACCGAGATCCGAACGAAATTGAAAGACGACGCGACGCTTGCGTCGGCGCCGAATGAGAGTTCGGATGAGGAGTAACAGAATTGTGTAACGTGTAGCTTGTCCTAACCCGTTCGGTCGGACTAGGGTAACCTGTAACGTCTGAGAAAGATCTTTCTTTTTCTTACGTTACACGTTACACGTTTTGCGTTACAAAAGTTGGAGTTGCTTTTATTTGAGAGCGCCTGTATCATTCCGAAGTTAATATAATTGACATTACATTGCCATGCTCGAATACAACGAAGTAAAAGAGAGAAAATATATTATTTTTGAAAAAGAGCCCTACGAGGTTCTGACTTCTCACGTCTTCCGCAAACAACAAAGGAAGCCGGTGAATGCCACGAAGCTCCGAAATCTTTTGACTGGGAGAATTGTTGAACACTCCTACCATGTCTCGGAAAAGATAGAAGAAGCCGACCTTTCAACGAAAGTAATAAAATACCTCTATAGCAATCGGGGAGAATTTTGGTTCTGCGAAAAAGAAGACCCGTCAAAGCGCTTTAAGCTTGAGGAGGCAATGCTCGGCTCTCAAGTCAAATTTTTGAAACCAAATTCTGTCGTTGATGCGCTTATCTTCGAGGAAAAAATTATTGGAGTCAAACTTCCGATCAAAGTTGAGCTCAAAGTTATCGAAGCGGCGGATGCCGTCAAAGGCAACACGGTGCAAGGCGGAACAAAAGCGGTCAAACTTGAAACCGGCGCGGATATCCAAGTGCCTATGTTTGTGAATCAGGGAGATGTGATTAGGGTCAATACGGAAAGTGGCGAGTATGTGGAGAGGGTATAAGAAATAGTTATAAAGTTGAAAGTTATAAGGTTATAAAGTAAACATCAAAAGCCGTTCGCCAAAGGCGAACGGCTTTTGATCTGACTCATTCCCCCTTAATAAAGGGGGTAAATTTCTGTCTCAGAAATTGGGGGATGTTTTCTTTTTTTGATCACGAATTTCACCTCAATTTTTTGGAAAAGCTCAGTCAATACATCGAGCTTCCAACAACATTCATCGTGATATGATTTCAAATAATATTTGATTTCTTGAGTATGACTATTCGAATTTTGAGGAATTTTCTTCATTTCTAAATAGTATCATCCAATTACTTTTAACACAAAATCCGTCTATTGACGGATTTTGTAGTTAATCTACCTTAAATCTATCTCGCTACATACGGCAAAAGAGCCATGAAGCGAGCACGTTTGACTGCGAGGGCGAGCTTGCGCTGATTTTTCGCGGTAACGCCTGTCTTCTTGCGGGAAATCATTCGAGCATGCGGATTCAAGAATTTCTTCAAGATTTCCGTGTCTTTATAGTCGATATGCTTAATATTGTTTTGTGTGAAGTAGCAATCCTTATTGTTCATAATTGTATTGAAACACTAATCCACGAATTTCATGCGAATACCACGAATAGTTAAGAACCCCTGCAAATTGGGCACACGAATGAATCCCATAGGTGTGTGCGGATTTGTAGTCCGCTATTTGCATACTATTTGTGGCATTCGTTTTTATTCGTAGATTCGTGTTTTGTTAATTAAAATGGGATGTCGTCTGGATTAATTTCTTCCTGCGGATACTCGATGGCATCCGCTGGTTTTGCTTTTTTGTCTGAAGTGGCGGGGCTTGCAGGTGCGCTTCCCGAATCCGTCCGTGGCGCTCCCCCTCCTGCGGGACGAGGTCCAAACTGCATCGTGTCGCCCACGATTTCTGTGCGGTACTTCTTTACTCCGTCTGCTTCCCAGCTCCTTGTCTGCATTCTTCCTTCGATGTACACCGGCGAACCTTTTTTCAGGTACTGCGCGGCCAGCTCTCCCAACTTCGCAAAAAGCACGATATTGTGGAATTCCGCCTGCTCTTTTTTATTTCCCTCTTTGTCCTTGTATACCCTGTTTGTCGCAAGAGAAAATGACGCGACCTGCACCCCTGAAGGAAGCGAGCGCAATTCCGGGTCGCGCGTGAGATTGCCGTAGACGAGAGCTTTGTTGATATACATTTTGGTGGGTTTAAGGTGTTAGGTTTTAGGTGTTAGGTCTTAGGTGCGAGACGATAACTAATAGTAGCAAAATGAATTATTTGCACAACTCGATACTTACACCTGACACCTATTCTTTTATTAACTCCTCAATCGTCTTGTCCATTTCCTCCGGAGACATCTTCGGAGCGTCTTTTGGCCTTACGGCAGGCGACTTTTCCCTTCTCTCTATTCCTCCCTGCATTTTGGCGCTTTGCGCTATTTTCAAACCATAGAGGGTATTCTCTTTCACCGTCTTTATGAGAAGGTAGCGCAAAATGTGTAAATTCTTTTTCACTCCTTCTTCGACCGCTACAATTTCTTCCGGACTTACTTCAAACTTGACCCAGCCGAAATAGCTCTCGCTCCAGAGATGCTTCACGCCTCCCTCGACCTTGGAAATCGCATAGGCCAAAGGGCGCTTCTTTGGAAGCTCTTCGCTTATAACAATGCCTTTATGCTCTTCTATAAGAGACTTCAAACCCGAGACTTCTTGAGGAAGATCACTCTCTTGGAGGGAGGGAGTGATATGGTAACCCAGTTCATAGACTTGGGTTCTTCCTTCTGTATTTTCTTCTTCCATAGAACGAATTTAATTGATAATCCTTGCCACTTAACTATTGCGTTAAGCAGGGATACACACTAACATAAACCATATTGAGAATCAAATTTGCCAGTTGAAGGATTACCAAGAAAAATATAGACTTCTACACATGAAAATACTGCCGGTAAAGACGAGAATATTCAAGGAAAAAGAGAATCTCACTGATTTCATCTTGGAGCACATTCCTCACCTTTCCGAAGGAAGCGTTTTGGCAGTTACGTCTAAAATCGTGTCGCTTGCAGAAGGAAGAGTTGAGAAAAAAATCAGCGAGGAAAACAAAATAAGGCTTATCAAACAAGAAAGCGAGCTCGCATTTCGGACGAAATACGTCTGGCTCACTATCCGCGACAACCTCATCATGTCTGACGCAGGAATTGACGAATCGAATGCTGACAGCAAACTCATTCTTCTTCCAAAAAACAGTTTCAAAAGCGCGTCCTTAATCCGAGAGGAACTGAAAAATAAATTCCGCTTGAAACGCTTGGGAGTGCTCATCACTGACAGCAGACTGTTTCCGATGCGGAACGGCACAGTGGGTGTTGCACTTAGCTATGCAGGCTTCAAGGGAATCAAAGAATACGTCGGGAAAAAAGATCTCTTCGGGCGACCTTTTAAATTTCAGCGCGTGGATATCGCCGACAGCCTGGCAACCTCGGCGGTACTCACCATGGGTGAAGGCAATGAATCTATTCCTCTCGCCGTAATCGAAGATGCGCCAATAACATTTACCGACAAAGTAAATCCCCGCGAACTGCAAATATCCATTAAAGAAGACGTGTACCAGCCTTTGTTTGAAAAAATCCACACTCTGAAATGGAAAAAAAGAAGAGATTGATTTCGATTGGGAACCGACTTTTATTTGCTCCAGCAAATAAAAGTCGGTCATGACCATTAATCGATTAGATTAATCGATTAGAAGGAAATGCTGTTCATAATAATCCAAAATATTTTTTCACATCAAGTTCATTATCTATATACAGAGCTTCGATATATCGTACAAATTTTCTAAAATCGTAAAATTCAATAATGTAATCGAGCTCATCTTCGCAAGGATAGGGGTGCACCCACACTGACTCTTGAAGCCTGTGAAACCCTATTTTTTGCAGATGAAGTCGGAATGTTTCCCTTTCATTTTTATATTTATCGGGAATATCAGAAGTCACGATTCGCCAGGTCTTATCCCAAACCTTTTGAGAGTGAATCTTCATATCATCAATCGAAAAACAAAGAGCTTTCTTCTTTCCCTCTACCGTTAGAATCATCATTGCTCCCGACCCGGTCCAAGAACCCTCGATCAATCTTGCTTTGTAAAGTCTGTTTATAGCCCTGTCTAACTCTTCACGATTAATACCTCTCCACTTTGCAGTTATTTCTTGAATAATCTTCCACTGCTTATTAGGATTTCGAGTGCAAGCCAGACCCAAACCGCCCAAAAGTAGGAGCATGATTTTTCTTTGAATGCCACCGATTCGTATAGTTCTTTTTTTCCGCTTTTTATACATAGTGTGATGCTTTATACTATATGTATGCAGTGTAGCAACTTTTATTTGCTGGAGCAAATAAAAGTTGCTGCACTTATATTAAAAAAGAATGCTTTAAAAAGCGACGTTGAAGTATTTTCGGGCATTCTCTAAAATCTGCAGTCTCACAGCCTCTAAATCCATTTTTTTGATTTCGGCTATTTTTTTTACAACTTCTTTAACATACCGAGGTTCATTGCGCTTTCCACGATAGGGCACGGGAGTGACATAGGGCGCGTCGGTTTCCGACATAATTCGCTCCATAGGGAGATATTGGATTACCTCGGCATACTCTTTTGCAAATGTGATGACTCCGGTAAAAGAGAATGAGTGCCCCCCATCAAGTATCTCTTTTGCCTCCTCGACATCTCCCGCAAAGAAATGAAAATTGCCCCGAACTTTTGAATGGGACTTAAGCAGTGACACGGCTTCTTTGTATGCGGAGCGACCGGAGCCGTTTCGCACATGAAGCATGAGTGGCTTCCCCACTTCATTTGCAAGGTCAATCTGGCTCACAAAATTTTCAATCTGTTTTTTCTCCGTTTCTTCCGAAAGTCGGTAATAATCAAGCCCGCACTCCCCTATGGCAAGGACTTTCGGGTGCTTGGCGAGTATTCGATATGATTCCGTATCAAAAACCTCTCCTCGCGAGGTAAATTCTTTGTTTCCCTGTCCGAATTCCTTTTCATCATGAAATGATTTGTCGGAGTGAATCGGGTGAACGCCGACTATCGCATAAACCCCGCTTTCATATTTTTCCGAAAGATCGACAGCAGAGTGGGAAGTGTCGATTTGTGTTCCAACATTCACCATTGCGACTCCCGCTTCAAGCGCTCGCTTCACCACGAGGTCCCGATCAGCATCAAACGCAGAAAAGTTCACGTGAGTATGGATGTCAATGTAGTTGAATTTAGATTCAAGATTCATGAATGAAGAATACGATACATTTTTAAGCGAGTTTTTCTCCAGATTCCGTTTTCGGCTTTAAAAGATAAATGCCAAGATAGGAAAGCGGTGTATAGAGAACTCCCATGAGAACTTTGTAAATCCACCAAGTAATGATAACAGAGATGAGGGTATGGGTGGAATAGACGCCCAGGAATGCGACTAATGTGAAAATGACCGTGTCTAGAAATTGCGACCAAAGGTTCGAGAGATTTGAGCGGAGCCAAAAATATTTTCCGTTAAACTTTCTTTTGAAAAAGAAAAATGAGACAACATCCTGATATTCAGCAATGATAAAGGCGAGAAGCGAAGCAAATGACATTCTCATCGTTACGCCGAAAATAAGGTCATAGCCCTCTTTCGTCGCCCAGTTATCCGAAGACCACGGAAGCAAGATGGAAATAAGTGAATAGAGAATAAAGAGCGCGGTTGCAAGAAAACCGCCAAAAACGAAAAGACGGGCAATTTTTTTTCCATAGACCTCGCCTACCACGTCAGTTGCGAGGAAGACAACGGGAAAAGAAAACACGGCGACCGAAAGATGCCCGCCGAAAAGAAATGGCATGAGCTTTAACCCCAAAGTATTGGCAGCGATCAAAGAAGTGATGTAGAGCGAAAAAACGAGAAATAATTTGCGCAAATCAGAATGAGTTAATTGTTCTGCAATCATAGCCGTATTTAAGCATGAGCCGTGGAAAAAAGAAAGAAGAAGATTGACGAGAAGTGCAAAACTTGTATGATGCTAAATAGATAGCTCATCATCTTGCGAACTGTTTTCGCGGGAAAGGACAGCAGTCCAAGAGCTCAAACTCCTTGAAAAAATGAAAGACGTATACTATAGCTCTTTTCGGAGACACCAAGTAAGAAAAGACTTGCGCACCCATTGCGTAGCATGGTCAAAAAACCGTCTCACGGATGGACGCGACATCTTTAAAATCGGCGAGGAATTTCACCGTCTTAAGTCCCTTTTCTGGAAGGAGATTATCTGGGGTTCTCTCCTTGTTCTCGTCTCAGTTGGAATCCTCTGGTATTCTTCATACGTGGAATTTCCCCACCCTCTCTTGTCTGCGATTGTTGTCGGCCTTTTTGTTTTTGTCGCCGGCTCCTGCTTCTGCGACGCAAAAAATTGCAGGGAGAAGTACGAGCCTGAAAGTGGAGGATTACTACAGGAACAGTGGGAGACGTATCAATCGGAACTTGACCGATTTTGGGCCGCTCTCGAAGAGATGGGATTCGTGGCACTCTTTGATTTTGCGGGGAATAGGCAAAACGCCGAGAGCTGGCTTCTGCTTGCGGAGGCAGAGTTTACCTCGAAGGTGGAAAAGAGATTTTTGCTCGAGGCCGGAGCGCTTCAGACACAAATAAGAAGTGCGCGCTCAAAACTGCTCCCATTTGGTATTGCCACTGAAAATAAATGGGAAGACCTCGTGGCTACGAAACTTGCTCTAACCAAGCCTCAACACACCTAGTGATGAGGTTTTTTTTATTCCTTTCTTGGAAATAGTGGCTTCTCGGGCATTTTGTTTTCGCGCACCATGCTTTTTATTTTCTCCATCGTCTCCGGAAGAATCGGGGTGAGCATTTGAGCAACTTTGTAGAGCTTAACTACTAAATCACTGATAATTTCTTTTCCCTTCTCTTTGTCTTTCTTCACTACCTCAAAAGGTCTCGAATTTTGAATAGAGGAATCGATTTTTCCAATTTCTTCCCAAACAATATCTGCTGCTTTTTTGATATCGTAACTTTCGAGAGCATCTTTCCAAGTTTTGGGAATGGTGTTTTCAGGAATTTTTGGACATGCATCTAAATGTGTTTCCGCGAGCTTCATGATTCGTGAAGCTAAATTACCTATCCCATTAGCCAAATTAGCATTGTACACTTCTTTGAATTTCTCCATCGTAAAATCACTGTCTTCAAAAGGGTGAATATGACGAGCAAGATAGTACCGAAGAGCATCGGTACCGTATTCCTCTACAATTTCGAAAGGACTTATAACATTGCCGAGCGACTTTGACATCTTTTGACCTCCGCTTGTGATAAATCCATGTATTACAATTTGCTTTGAAGGCGGAAGACCAGCGGACATAAGCATTGCCTGCCACATAACCGCTTGCTGCCGAACCTGATCTTTGCCCGCAAACTGGATGACCGGCCACCAGGTGTTAAATTTTTTGAAGTCATCCGGCCAGCCAATCGCAGAAACATAGTTCACAAACGCTTCAAACCAAACATACTCCACTTGGGACTCATCCCCCGGAACGGGAACGCCCCACGGCATCTTAGCTTTTAGGCGCGAAATGCTGAAATCCTCGAGGCCTTTTTCACGAATGAGAGAGCGAATCTCGTTTAGCCTAAAATCGGGAACAACAAAATCTTTTCTTGCATCATAAAGAGCCAAGAGCTTATCCTGGTATTTCGAAAGTTTAAAAAAATAGTTTTCTTCGTCAATGATTTTGATAATAAGGTTGGGATGAATCAGACACCTTCCGTTTGAAAGTTCCGATTCGGTCTTTTCAAGCTCACAACCGACGCAGTATTTTATTTTATAATTCTTCATGTAAATGTCTCCGGCCTCTCTGCACCGCACCCAAAATTCCTGCGCCGCCTTCACGTGATGCTCGTCCGTTGTGCGAATAAAATGAATGTCCTCGAGAAGCCCGAGCGGTTTCTTGAGCCTCCTGAATTTTTCCGCATATTCGTCCACATACGCTTTCGGGTCTTTGCCTTCTTCTTTCGCTTTTTCCCAAATCTTGAGGCCGTGTTCATCAGTTCCGGTATTGAAAAAAACTTCGCTCCCCATGAGTTTGTAGAAACGCGCAACTATGTCGGCCTGAACGATTTCGAGGGCGAAGCCCACGTGCGGGTCGGCGTTCACATAGGGCAGAGTTGTCGTGATATAAATTTTTTTTGGATACAATGACGACATACGGAAGGCAAAAAAGTTAGAGAATTAAAACATCGGATACGGGGGGTTCTACCTGCTTGTCTTTCTCCACATCATTTAAATATTCCACAAAAACGGAGGCAATAGGGACGGAAAGCAAAACTCCCAGAAATCCGCCGAGTTTTGCCCCGATGACGAGAGCGAGAATGACCACAATGGGAGAAATCCCGACAATCTTTTTTACAACCAACGGGTAAACAAAATGGCTTTCTAACTGTTGGATGACAAAATAGAGTAGTGCTACTCCCAAGGCAAAGGTGATTCCTCCAACTCCCGCGGCAATCAAGATTCCGGGAATGGCGGAGAAAATCGGCCCGAATATGGGAATAATTTCAAAGAGGGCGGCAATGACGGCCAGAAGGAACGCGTGCGGAACCCCAAAAATGAGCAGTCCGAAATAGACAAGAACGCCGACGATAAAGCCGAGAAGAATCTGCCCCTGCATCCAAAGCCCGATTTTTCTCTGTGAGCGCCTCCAAAGGTCTATGACTTTCGTCTCATATTTTAACGGCGTGATGATACGCAAAAAATCGGCCACCCCGTCTTTCTGCACCGCAAGATAAAAGGAAAGAACAGTTATCAATATAAAACCGAGAAAGCCACCGAACACAAGCCAGATAGACTCAAAAAATCCCTGCGAAGTATTGGTGAACGAATTCCCGACGCTTCCGATAATCTCTCTCAAAGTAAAAAAAGATGACGAAATTTGATCTAGCGTGCTCGGATTCCCGACTAAGTCCGCACCGCGAGAAACCGAGGGGAGTTCAGCAAGATTCATGTAATCTGAAATATTGCCGAGAAAGCTCGAGAGTTCTTTCAAAAATTGCGGGAGAAAAAAGAACACTATTCCCATGAAGGCGAGGGCGAGAGAAAGATAAATAATAATGGCGGCAAAAATCCGCTTTACGCCACGGCGGACTAACCAAATGGTGAGAGGCTCAATTGCCGACGCGATTACCACGGCGGCCAAGACTGCCCAAATAATATCACGGATGAGAAACAGAAAGAAAAAAAACAGACAAATCAGTATGATTCTCACAATCGTCGCCGAGGAAATGTCCAATACTGTCTTCTTTTTCGGGCTCATACCTACATACTATCACGAACTTTAGTCGATGCACCAATAGCAAATTTAGGGCTCCAAATCAATTCCAATTTTCAAATTTTACCTATTTGAATTTTGTTTTAAGATTGTCCGGAGCTTGAGTATCGGGGTTCGGAGCGTTCTTCTTTTAATCTATTTTGAGGAGCGACTTCAATTTCTTCTCATCGTCCAAAGGCCCGATGATGGCGAGATTCAGCTTTGAATTATCGAAAATTTCTCGAGCTACCTTTTTGATTTGAGCCGATGTGATTTTTTTCACTTCCTCTCCGAGCTCATCCGGAGTAATGAGCTCCTTCCGCATAATCTCCCGCAAGCCATAAAACTCCGCGAGCGAATCGGAAGTTTCGAGAGAGAGATGCATATTACCGATGAGATAATCCTTCGCCTTTTGAAGTTCGCTCGCAGGAACTAGCTCCTCCTTCATTCGCTTCAATTCTTCGAGAATGGCCACAATGGCTTTTTCAACTTTAGAGACGTCGGTACCGATTGCAACAGAGAATTGGCCGTGGTCGGTAGAGGCGTCGGTGCTTGCCTGAACATAGTACCCGATGCCCATCTGGTCGCGAAGCTTCTGAAAAAGCCTAGAGCTCATTCCCCCACCCAAAACTGCCGACAGCACCCGCAAGATAGCATTCTTCTTGTCATAGGTGTTAAATGCCCGCACTCCCAAAATAATATGAGACTGGTCGGTTTTTTTGTACTCCAATTTCAAAGCCGGACCACTCTGGCTTTCTTTCACTTTGAGCTTGTCATGTTTTTTATTTCCGGGGATTGAGCCGAATTTCGAATTAATGTCTTCCAATATCTTACCCTCATTAAAATTTCCAGAAACGATAATGGTCGTGGCAACGGGAACATAGTGCCGGCTTCGGTATGTCAAAAGTTTTTCCCGCGTAACCGCGCGCACCGTTTCTTTTGAGCCGGTAATTTTCCAACCAGCAGGCTGATCTCCGTAGAGTAATTCTTCGAAGACGTTGTGGACCTCCTGCATCGGCAAATCTTCATACATGGCAATCTCGTCCACGATAACTCCTTTTTCTTTCTCAATTTCTTCAACAGGCAAAAGCGGGTTGAGATACAAATCAGATACCACGTCGAGAATTTTTCCCACATGTTTTGGATTAGACTTTGCATAGTAGCCCGTAAATTCCTGCGAGGTGAAAGCGTTATATTGCGCGCCCACCGAGTCAAGTTCGCGGACGATGTCAATCGCCTTCGGGCGGTTCTTCGTCCCCTTGAAGCACATATGCTCCAGAAAATGTGAAATGCCGTTCTCCGGCTTGGTCTCGTATTTTGAGCCGGCCTCCACCATGACCAAAACCGTTACCGTCGGATTATCTTTGAGATTCACCGTGACTACACGGACGCCGTTTTTTAAAACTTTTCGTTTGAATTTCATGAGAGTAGGTGTTAGGTGTTAGGTGTTAGGTTCTAGCTTAGCAGAAAAATCAATAATTTGGAAAAGACTTTAGACTTTTTACAATTTTATCATTTACAATTTTAATTTCTGCTGGATTGTGACGATAATCGTGTCCTATACCGTTAAGCAAGATAAATTTCCTGGGATCTTTTGCTTCATCAAAAATATGCTGAACACTGTCTGGTAAAATAATTGTATCAAGCTCGCCAGCTATCAAGATTACCGGGACAGTAATCTTTTTTACATCTTTAAGTGCATCAAATTGTCTCCCGTCGACTGCATGAGAAAATGGCACACGGAATTCCCTCATTTCGGTACTTCCGGGCACATCTCGCTTCGAGATTCTCACACCAGTTTTCTTCCAATCGTCTAGACTTTTCTTTTCAATCGAGAGCGAGGAAGATGGCATGATTCCCATCACAATAGAAATCCGAGAATCTCTCGCGGCGTAAAGAATAGAGACCATTCCACCTCGGCTGTGTCCACCCAAGAGAATAGACCCGTACTCATCTTCTTGAAGCATATACTCAAGCACACTCCTTATATCTTTAAGGTACTGAGATATTGTATGGTCGGAAATTTCACCCTCGCTCTCCCAGGTTCCTGTGGGATCAAATCGAACTACCGTGTAACCATCTTTTGAAAGAGTTGCAGCAAGTTCGACGAGATGATCATAATCTTTTGTATCCAGATAACCTGGACAGAGAATGGCAAGACGGCCCATTGATTTTTTCGGTCGATGAATTACAGCAACAATATTTTGACCGAGAGAATTTAAAATTTTTACTTTTTCTTTAAATTTCATGTAAGATCAAAAAGAACTGACAATTTTGCGTATATTTCTCGAAGTATATGAGAACCAGACGATCCGTCAATACTAAGAACTCTTTCTTTCCAATCAATCGTCCGAAGCTGATCTACCATCACGAAACCTCTAATTTTTTTGGTCTCAATTTTGACTCGAAAAAAATAATTCTTTTTTTCTGTGGAAGTTATGGGGCAAATAACCGCCATACCGGTTTTTTTGTTAAAAAGAGTGCCACTCACAACAATACAAGGTCTTGAGCCAGACTGTTCATGTCCTTTGATCGGATTAAGCGCGCACCAAACAATATCACCCTTCTTTGGATAATTCATTTTACTTTAGGATTTCTTTCCCGACATCATTCCCCCACTGGACATCCTCAATCATGTTTGGCGAAAAATTCACCAACACATCTTTTAGGGTTGGCAATTTCCCCATAGTATGAGGTTCCTTTACGCCTAAGATAAGGGCCCCTTTGGTCGTCTCTCTCACTTCAACTTGTGCGCCGTCATAGAAATGATATTTTTTCGCGATTCCCTGCGGTATCCGAAGTGCTAAGCTATTTCCCCACTTTGTGACTTTAGTTTTCATTGCGTAAGTATATACTTGTAGATACATCCGTCAAGGACGGTCCTTGCCGTAGGCTTCCATAGGTGTTAGGTGTCAGGTTCTAGCTTAGCAGAAAATTGAAAAAAAGAAAAAGACCGTTGTGCGCATGCGCACAACGGCCGTGAGATCGAATTACTTACTCGAAGGAAATTCCTTCGTTTCGGTCGGTCTCTCGACGAGAAGTACCGACCATTCGTCCCCGACCTTCTGGAGAGGAATAAATTTCCCGTCCTTCATGCCGAGGTAAAATTTCCCCGAGGTGGGAAACTGGAGAACGAAGTCAGAACTATTGAATTCGCGTAGATAAGGTGTTCCCTCGACTTTGAGGTAGACCCCGCCGAAACCGCCGATTCCTGGGCCGGTTGGCATGTACCCGACAAATTCCACCCAGTATTTGCATACTGAGAAAATACTTGAGTCCGGCTCAAAGTTGAAAGCGGGCATTGCCACCTTCTGCTGGAAGAATTTAACCCATGACGCTTTTTTTATTGTGACGGTGTTACCGAGGTGTTCACCATCTTCCGCGTGTTGGGACAGGTCAACCTTTCCATCGGGTCGATACTGGCAGTCCCACTCGTACACCGTCGCGTCGTTCATAACGATGCGAATTGCCTTGAGCTTTCCACCGTGATCGGCCGAGAAATCAGCGTACACGCCAGACTTATAGTCGTCAACAACATAGCGCACATCCGCCTGCCGAACGCTGATTGCAATGTTTGTGAACGACGTCGGCGTTGATACAACCATCAACTTCACAGACTTTTCACCACCGATGGCGGAGATTGCCCAAACGGAGACAAGCGACAGAGTCGCCAAAGCCAGACTAATTTTTTTCATAACGAACTTTCTTCAGATACTCTCCGCCTCCAACTATTCCGCGCGTCGCGGGATAGTTGAAAGCAGACTGATTCTATTTTTGTTTATCAGGAATCTCAAAGGTTTACCCCCTTTGTCAATTCAAATATCTCTGGCTGTATTATACCATATTCTGGATAAAATGCAATGGCACGAAAAACGCCCTATTTAGGACGTTTTTCGTGCTTGAAACTAGATTTTCTCTTTTTCTCCCCTTTCAAGAATAAGCTCAAGACGCTTCATTTAAAGCCCTATTTTTTCACGTAGATTCGCAACCAGATCTGTGAGAGAAATCCGCTCCTGCTTGCCTGTGTCTCGATCACGAACGGTTACTGTATTATCCCCGCCTGAATGAGTGGCATCCAGTCGGGCAGGTTTTTCGATTGTGTCAAAATCGATAGTCACGCAGAAAGGCGTGCCGGTTTCATCTTGCCTGCGGTATCGCTTTCCGATGTTACCGTTGTCGTCGAACTCAACCGCCCCGAATTCCGCTTTTAGCATTTTGTAGACTTCCCTTGCGCGCTCGACAAGAACAGGTTTATTTTTGAGAAGCGGAAAGACAGCAATTTTGACAGGCGCAATTTTGGGCGGGAACTTCAAGAAAATCCTCTTTTCTCCACCCATTTCATCCTCCGTGTATACACTCGAGAGAACAGCGAGCAGGGTCCGTCCAACACCCAAGGACGGCTCTATCACATGCGGGGTAAATTTTGTCTTTGACGCCTCATCGAGATAGGAGAGGTCAACGGAGCTTGCTTTCGCGTGATTCTTCAAATCATAGTCGGTGCGATATGCAAGACCAAAGAGCTCTTTGCGACCGAACGGAAACTCGAATTCGAAATCAACGGTGCGTTTCGAATAGTGCGCGCGGTCAGCTTCGTCAATCTCAAGTTCCGAGACCTTCGCCTTGTCAATTCCAACTGATGAGATAAAGCGCATGATTTCCTTTTGCCACATTTCGAATGATTCTTCCCATAGTTCAGGCCGCACAAAATATTCGACTTCCATCTGTTCGAGCTCGCGCACGCGGAACAGAAAATCGCGCGGAGCTATTTCGTTGCGAAACGCCTTGCCGATTTGAGCGATACCGAAAGGCAGAGTCGGGTGAAATGAATCGATAATATTTTTGAAGTTGGTAAAAATTCCCTGGGCTGTTTCCGGACGCAAGTATGCAAGCGACGCCTCCTCTTCCGAGGCGCCCACATGCGTCTCGAGCATCATATAAAACTGGCGGGCTTCGCCTAGTTTGCCTCCACATTCTGGACACTTCTTTTTATCATCAAGATGGTCAACACGAAAACGTCGCTTGCATTTTTCGCATTCGGTGAGCATATCAGCAAACCCGCGGGCATGACCGCTTGCCTCTAACACTTCCTTTTTGGTGACAATTGCAGAATCGATGCCATAGACATCTTCTCGATCGCTTACAAACTGCTTCCACCATGTATGAGTGATATTATTTTTGAGCGAGAGTCCGTATGGACCGTAGTCGAAGAAACCCGCTAATCCCCCGTAAATATCATAACTAGGATAAATAAAACCCCGCCGTTTGCAAAGCGAGACGATTTTTTCCATCAAATCATTTGGTTCAGTTTTCATATTAAATGAAGTAACTTGTAGCTTGTAGCTTGTCCTAAACCCGTCCGACGGGTCGGACTAGGGTAACTTGTAACATTCGAGAAAGACTGCTCTTTATCTTTTGTTATGTGTTACATATTCTTATCTTACAACCTTTCCGTCTCCGTAGTTATATCCGCTGTCCGCAGTCAATTCAGAGGTAAGACTTTCTTTCGTTGCCCTGATTTCGGTTTCGGTAAATCGGTCCACACCGCTCAACGTCGTTTGGTTCACTAGAACAGGTGCGAAGCCCTCCTGGCTTATGCTTGGAAGAAAGGAAACCTGAAACGACGCCACTCTCTCTCCCCCTGCCCCCGCCTTTATCTCCCCAATATTCCAAGTTACTACTCCGCCTGCAGGATTATAGCTAAAATGCTCGGTTGAGGGAGAAACAGCATTCTTCCATTTTACGTACGGAGGCAGAGTGGTCGAGACCACAGCGTCTCGAACATCATTGAAAGAGCTCCCGACGTCCCATGTAACGGTGTAGGTGGTTTCTTTATCCGCTTGAGGAGGAATGGAGCCCGTATTTGTAAACGGCCCATCATGATAGAGCAGTTTGGTAGACAACGAAGGAGAGGCCTGGATGCGCACCTTGGCGGAAGCAGAGGAGATGATTTCTTCCGGAACATTTTGCTCTTCGGAGCGTTTACCCTTCACGTTCACCGATAGCAGGATTTCCGGATTTTTAAATGTGCCGAGATTTTCTGGTTGAGGCACGATCGAAGAGAAGCTGAAACTCACCCTGCCGTTCTCTCCGGGATTTATGGATTGCAAATCGGAATCCGTCCCCGAATTCCATAGCATGGTGTTCTCCGTCGAATTATAGAAGCCCGATGTGGGGTTGATGCTCGATTCATTCACACTGCCCCCTATTTTGACTTTGATTTCAACATCGGAGATTTGCGAAGAAAGATTGTTTTCCCAAATGACGTCACCGCGGATGTCGCGGCCGAGAGAAGCGACATGAATCGGCAGTGATTCGCCATCAAGAACCAGGTCAATTCCGATAAACGGTTTTTTTATGAGAACCGACTGCTCCACGGTAAGAAAAATAGGGTCAACTGTCTTCTCGTCTTTTTGACTTTGAAGACCCCCGTCAAACCTGAATATCCTCTCTTCTTCATTTTGGCCGAGCATCGTCCCTTGGATTTTTATCGTCCGTTTTTCTCCGGGCTTCAAGTCTCCGATTCTCCAGAGATACGAATCGAATGAGGGGGCTGGCTTGGCGCTTTTGAAAGAAAAGCCAAAAGGATAGTTTGCCTTGAATACCAGATCTTTAAGGAGACTGTCGGAATTGGAGACAATGTCGAGGGTGAGCTCGATATCCTGACCCGAGTTGATTTCTTTTAATGAACTCGCCCTGATGGAGATGGGAGAAGAAATGAGAGCGATTTCGAATATTTTTTTCTTCTCGTAGATGGCGTTCGAGCCTTTCACCCGGTATTCCACGCTCAAATTTATTTCCTTCTTGCTATTCTCTTCCCCGAACAATATCGCGGAAATATCCTTTTTGATTTCTCCGCCGGGAGGAATATTCCCCAATGGCAACTGTTCGCGTTTGAGCTCGAGAGTCAAATCGCCAGACTGTCGCGTACCCTCCGGGTATTCTATTTTAAGATTCGCGTCTTCTAACGTGATATTGTTATTGTTGCGCACAACGATTCCGAGGATAAGTGCTTCTCCGCCCGCCGTGCCAGTGGGACCTGAAACGACTATCTGGATATTATCGGAAGAAAAAACATTTGACCCGTGATAATAGATATAGAGACCGAACGAGAGCGCAATCACAAAAAAAATAAGCGAAAAGAGCATTATTTTCTTCGTGACAGAGCTGGCTTTGTTGGCAATGTATACCGGCCGCTCCATATCCTTTTCGTGCTTCCAATCGGAAACAACTTCAATGTCTTCTTTCTTGAGCGGAGCGCTTCCAATCGGCGTATACGGTTTTGGATTCCTGGAATAGAGGTTTGTTTCAATAGAATCGAGCCTGTCGGTGTTTTTGTCGTTTTGCATTTTAAAATTGTAACATATCTCTAATTAAGCTTGAAGCGTAATAAATTTCTAATATCTAATGCCTAATTTCCAATGAAATACCTGAATGTCCTTGTTTAGAAATTTTTTACAATTGGCTCTCCAAAAGCGAGCGATTTATTTCAGAGAGCGCTCTCTTTTTTATGAGAGCAACTCTAGACAGGGCGACACTACCCCAGGAAGGGGCGCCGACAAATTCCGAAAATTCATTTTTATTCCCCACATATCCCAACTCATGAAGAATATTGAGGACGAGCAGAATTTCAAAATTCTTCATCTCCTCGGACGTAAGATTCTCCGATTTAAAATATGAAAAAGCGTCAAAGAGAAGTTGAAACAGCGGATCATTTTTCTCTTCCCCGTGAAGAAGACGCAAAAGGAGCGCGGAGCACTGCGCGGTAATTTCCAGTTTTTCGCTACTGTCTCTGAATGCGCCAAAAAGACTCGAAATATTTTTCGCGCCAGTAATTTTCCACACGGACTTTCCCCGAACGAGTGAAACCTCGACAAACGACAGTTCTTCGAGGTTCATGCGGAGTTTTGACTTGACCTCGCGCACCGCCTGCGCCGAGGCGAAGACTTTTCCGAATTCCCGCGTGAAAATAGAAAAATAGCTCGATGCCTCGCCGTGTGGAACTTTCTCGAGCACGAAGCCTAACGTAGTATATTTCGTGTGCACTAAGAAAGTGTAAAGTGGAAAGCGGAAAGTGTAAAGTAAAAAAAGCCCACAAACTCGAGAAGAGTTTGTGGGTACGACGTGGTGGAAAACTACCCCAAGAACTACCCCAAGGAGGCGGGTGAGCCACCGCAACCCTCCGTGCCACATAGACCACCGCAACCGTTCCCGCCGACTTCAAGCGACATCGAGGCAAGTTTTGCGCCATCACTGCCCTCCCCGCCGCACAAGCCACCACAACCATTTTCGCCGACATTTTGAGGCGCGTTTGGCGGGTGACTTGCGAGACAAACTGCCGTTGCAACAAATAGCGTTGCGCCGGCACAAATAAACCACCGACTAAATTTCACTGCTTGTTCCTTTCGTTATGGGCAGTTCTCCGAATACAGTTGACGACACGACTGTTCGCCATACACTAACTGATTTCCAAAGAACTACACATTGCAAATATTTTACTCTCTTTTTCCAGTGCGTCAACTTTTATACAGAGCTATTACGCATTTCACAACTTCAACCCCGTATACCTGAAGCACGAAAGCACGATTAAAGTTGCCATATATTTTATACTTATATCTTCACCTACGCGAACCAACTAAATAGTTGCATTTCATTATATAAAATCACCCTTCGTCATTCGCCTATCCGTATTGTATTGACGAGAATAGAGACGTGCGTATGATTGCCTAAGAACAACAGTTCTCCGTCTCGTAGACGGTTTAGAAAAGGAAAACTTATGATACTGAGATACGCAGACCCAGACCTGACACGGCTTTGTAGCAATCTACACAAGTATGGAGAATGGCAAAACGTCGAACTGGCCGTTCTTGAAGCACGCTCTGAAGTCGGCGAAATCACGCCGGATAACTTCACACAAGTGAGGGATTTTCTTAACTTACAACCGATTGATGAAAATTGGCTGGATAAGGAAGAGAAACTCTCGAATCACGACTACAACGCGTTCATTGCGGAACGCCGGCGACACTTACCGAAACGTCTGCAAAGACTCTTCCACGGAGAGATGACTTCGTACGATGGTGAGGAACCGGCTACTTCCCGCATCATGAAGGGAACTTTTGATCTAACCATCGGGCGGATCGAAGGACTTGAAGTGGCACTGATGAGTCAAATTCGTAAACATCGCTTCACTCCGCGCCTTGAACGAACTCACGGAAGAGGCGCCGAACTACAATCTGTGGGCAGATTCTTGATCACCCTTCTGACACCGCTGGCACAGTGTCGCGAAAACGTGGTCATCGCTCGGAACGGATTCGATTACTCAAAACTGTCTGGCGCCATCGGCGCAGGTGGGGGTTTGAAACCTGAAGTGCAACGGCTCGCGCTTGCGAAACTAGGACTTCTTCCGTTCAATGGAGCGACTCAAATTATGCCTCGCACATTCCATGCGGGAGCCGCTAGCGCGCTTGCGATCCTTGCTTCGTGGCTCGCCAAAATGGCCTTCGACCTGTGGTTGGGAAGCCGAGACCCGTATCCGTTATTCGAGGAGCCTTTCAGGCCCAAACAAAAAGGCTCGTCGGCAATGCCATGGAAAAAGAACCCGATCACTTTGGAAAAAGTGCGCGGTATGGCTCGATGGGCCCGGGCGTGTGCGATGGCCATCATGGAGAACATCGAAACTCCAGAGGGGCGGGACATCTCGCAATCGAGCGTTGAGCGTTTAGCCTGGCCGGATCTACTACACACAGTTATCCATCTGCTTTCCTCTATGACGAAAGTGGTAGACGGTCTCAACGTGTACGTAGACAATCTGGCGCGACAAATCGCCGAAATGCGTGAGACCTTTGCCGGCAGCAAGGCAAAGGAGCTTCTTGCCGAATGGCTTGAAGGCAAACTCGATGCCGAAGCAGTGTATCGCGTTGTCCAACTTGCTGGGTTTAACGTGCTGGAACCAACTTACGCCGCAGCGGAATATCGTATATCCGGACCACCGGAATCACTTGAGGAGGCAGACAAGTGGACACAAAGAGTGTGTGTACAAGTTCGCAAACCAAAAGTCCAGTATGAACCAGAATCCTTCCGGCACGTGATTATGACTGGGGCGCTGCGACCATCACCCTTGCTGGACATAAGCACCGAAGCGGTAAGTTCGTGGAATCAAATGCTGTGTGAACTCTTCCAAGACCAAGAAAAAAGGAGATGTTGGAACGAGATCTTCAAAGTCTCCTACTGGCTAAAAAACGAAGAGGATCAGTTCGAGCGTGTGCTCGGCAAATAACCCAGCACTTGAACGCCGACGCGAACTGCGTCGGCTTTTTTATTTCAACTCAAATTCTCCTGTCTCAGAGGTTCCATGCTCGATTTTTGAAAGAGACGCGGATTTTTTGATTTCTAACTCAAATTCTTGCAAGAGGCCAGTTGCGGAAATCGTCGAGGACGTAGCAAGAACCACTAGCTCTCCGGGCTTCAGTCCTTTTTCTTTTCGTAATTCTTGAATTGCACGGATTGCCTCTCGCAAATCTCCTTCCTTTTTTAAGGAAGGGGTCAAAACAGTATCAAGCTCAATTTCATTTGAAATAGAATTATCTATAATAACCTCTTTGACATTCAGCTCGTCTTTTATTAAATCGAGGAGTCCAATTGCGACTTTCCACTTTGCACTCCCGCCCGTACCGAAGTACGTTCGGGCGGGTTTAACTTTCAACTTTTGCAAAGGTTGTCTCACTTTGATACCGGCTTTCATTCGCGCCTCAAGACCCAAAGACACAATTCGCCTAACCTCACGCATATCTTCTAATGCTTGTAACGTGTAGCGTGTAACGTGTAACGTCTGAGGCCAATTTTCCAAGTGAACGCTTTCCCTAAATCCGCCCTTGGCGGATCGGGCGACCGAATCCTGCTGATTCGGTTTAGCCTTTTCTCTTCTCACTCTTTGGTAGATATCTTCTGCAATAAACGGAGCGAACGGAGCCATTACTTTTGCAAGCTCGATTAAAATAAAACGTGTTGTCGCGAGAGCTGTTTCTTTGTCCTCCACATTTTCTCCTTTGTACCTGTCTCTTCCACGACGAAGATACCAAGTCGAAAGATCATCAATAAAATCGACGATTGGCGTGACAGCTTTATCAAGCTCGTACTTTTCGAGAGAATCGGTAACTTCGAGGATGACTTCCCCCATTCTGGCTTTAATCCATTCATCCAAAACATTTGACAGTTGACCTTTGACACTTGACTCGACCTTCATTTTCGAATTTCGAATTTCGAATTTCGTGCTTTCCCCCGCATACATTTCATAAAACGAAACTACATTCCGAAGCCTCAAGATATTTTTCTTGTAGACCTCATCGACACCCATCTCTTTAAAATTCATTTCTTCACCATGAGTTACCGGTGAGCCCATTAAGTAGAGTCGCAGAGCATCCGCGCCGTATTTGCGTATCACATCCATCAGGTCCGGATAATTTTTCAAGCTCTTCGCCATCTTTCTCCCGTCTTCGGCAAGAATGAGGCCGTTCACCACAACTCTCTTGTAGGGAGACCGCTTAAAAAGGGCGACGGAAAGAACAATGAGCGTATAGAACCAGCCCCGCGTCTGATCGAGGCCCTCGGCGATAAAATCGGCGGGAAAACCCTTCATCTTTTGAAACAATCCGCCACGAGGCTCAAACAAATCTCTGTTTTGGAAGGGATAGTGGAATTGGGCAAAAGGCATGGACCCCGAATCAAACCAAGTGTCGAAAATTTCGGGAACTCTCTCCATCTTTCCTCCGCACGAGCAAGGAAACGTGAACGCGTCAATGTAGGGACGGTGAAGATCGAGTACATATTCGTCGTTCCTAGGCAATGGATTCCATTTGAGGGCTCTTACCTCCGTGTTCTTAAGAAAATAATCTTTGTTATCGTGGAGCGAGAAAGACTCCTGCGAATTCATTCCTTGCGCTGCGGAAAAAAGAAGCCACGCCGGCGTGTCGTGCGTTATCACCAGAATTTTTTTTCCTTCATATTTTTTCTCGAGCCCCGCAAGACAATCCCCCATTCTTTTTTTCACATCGAGCAAACTCTCTCCATCAGGAGGCGCTTGATTGAATCTCCCGTGATGAGACAGGTAACTGCGGTATTCTTTTCGCGATTTTCCGTTCAATACTCCCGCGTTGATTTCATGAAGCAAGGAATCAACGATGAGAACCTCTCGAGGCAAACCTAATGCCTCGCGTAGTATTCGCGCTGTGCTCAACGTTCGCTTAAAAGGAGAAGTAACAATAAGATCAATACCCATTGTCTTCAGTTTCTTCGCGCTCTCCTTCACCTCCCCTTTGCCCCGCTCCGTGAGCCCATATTGATTGGGGTCGGAGCTTATGATGTCTAGGACATTGCTCTCCGCTTCTCCGTGACGCATCACAAAGTAGGAATTGCGGGGAAGACTAAGCGCCCGCATGGAATCGATTGAACCTAAGACACAAATGCGCTTGCAGAGAGAACACTTCCAGACCGGAAGAGGCGCGCCCCAAAAACGAGAACGAGAAATCGCCCAATCTTTCGCCCCTTCGAGCCACTTGCCGAACCTCCCCTCTTTCACATGCTCCGGAGTCCATTCCACCTTTTTGTTTTCGCTCACGAGCTTGCCTTTGAGAGCGGTAACCTTCAAGAACCACGAGGAAGTAGCGTAATTTAAAAGCGGAGTCTCGCACCTCCAGCAATGAGGATACGAGTGGGTAATTTTTTCTTTTGCGAAAAGAAGCCCTCGATGAGCCAGATTTTTGATAATTTCCACATCGCCTTTTTGATGGTCATCTTTCGGTTTGACAAGTTGGCCGGCAAAATCAGAAACCTCCGGTTTGAATTCGCCATGCAAATTGACATGTTGGATAAAAGGCAATTTCTCTTTTTGCGAGAGCTCATAATCGTCCGAGCCAAATGCCGGAGCAATATGCACAATGCCCGTACCCTCTTCGGTCGTCACAAAATCCGCGCCGTATACTTTAAAGCCATTTTCTCTATTTTTGAGATTCTTGTCTTTAGAATAATAATCAAAAATAGGAACATATGATTTTCCAATGAGATCAATCCCTCTGCATTCACTAAGAATTGTAAAAGCTTCTTTTACAGCAGAAAGTCTTACTTTTGCCAGAAAAAAATTTTCTTCGGCAATTTGAATTTTTACATACTCCACACTAGGGTTCACTGCTAAAGCAATATTTCCCGGAAGAGTCCACGGAGTAGTAGTCCAGGCAAGAAGAAAAGTATTCTCTTCATCTTTTAATTTAAATTTCGCGTAGACTGAGATGTCCGTAATATCTTTGTATCCCTGATTCACCTCAAAATTAGAAAGCACCGTCTCACAACGGGGACAATAAGGCATAACTTTGTAGCCCTCATAAATGAGTTTTTTTTCGTAAAGAGTCTTGAAAGCCCACCAGACGCTCTCGGTATACGAAGTGTCCATGGTCTTGTAGTCGTGCTCCATGTCTACCCATCGTCCGGTGCGAGGCATGATTCTCTTCCAGTCATCGGCATAAAGCGAGATTTTTGAGCGGGCAACTTTGTTGAAAGCGCCAATGCCGAAGTCCAGAATATCTTTCTTGGACTTTAAACCGAGCTCCTTCTCAACGATATTTTCAATTGGCAGTCCATGACAATCCCAGCCCCATTTCCGTCTCACGAAATGTCCCTGCATTGTCTTGAACCGAGGAATCACATCTTTGATAGTGCCGGGCAAAATGTGCCCGTAGTGCGGAAGTCCCGTCGCAAAAGGCGGTCCGTCGTAAAAAACGAATTCCTTTTTTCCTTCGTTTTTTTTGAGTGACTTCTCAAAAATGCCGTTTTCCTGCCAAAATTGGAGGATTTCTTCTTCCTTTTCCGCAACGGGATTCTTTCCCTTTTTTTCTTCATTGTTCATAGAGTTAGAGCCTGTTCAAAGTCTAACCACAAAATAGACTCAAATACTTGTTTGCCTGCCATAATCTCATAATTTCGCACTCGCCAGCATGATGAAGCATCAGCTGCAAATCACTCATCGCTCGTCGACATATTTTGGATATGCCTTCTCGCGCTTCATGATTTTCGCTCGAAATTATGAGATTCTAGCTAGGCATTAGACTTTGAACAGGCTCTTAGCCTTATCTTAGCATTTTTCTTACTCTTCAAAAAGTCGCTGTATAAGGCCACCCATCTTTGCACTCTCCGCCTCTCGTTAGTTGATAACGGTTC
>JBDTMN010000014.1 GCA_039934295.1 Candidatus Taylorbacteria bacterium
TCGGATTCGGAATGCAAAGTAAGAAACAAGCGTCAAAAAGAAAATAAAGACCACGATGCTTACCAGATTGAACTTGAAGACCTCGAGAAGGGAGATCAAAAGACCGAAAATAACTGCAATAAAAATAACATACATAATCATGAAAATCGCGGTCAACCCTTGTTTTGCCATTGACTTGCCGATAAGAATCGGCTTCATACCGTCACTATAGACAATTTCGTGCATGCCCTGAATAACTGCTCCGGTATTTTGGACATCAAGAGTCTTCACACCCCGTGTCAAAAGAAAGAGAAGCACGGGCGGAAAAATGATGTTGATTGTGAGTGGCAAAGTCCACGATTCGCCGAGCACGAAAAATTCATAGGGCAACTCAAACGCAATAGCAATCAAGATCTTGGTCAAAAAAAGATAGATCACGGCGCGGATTCCTCGGGAGCGAATTTTCTCATTTTCTTTTTTATATATTTTCTCAAGGAAATTTTTTACATAAGCATCGAGCTCATCCTCTTTGGCGAACACTCCTTCGGAAAGCGCCCCATACTGCCGAACGATTTCCCGGATAATGAGAAAATACACCGTCTCATTTTTTAGCTTTTGAGCTATCTGCCATTGAAGCGGGCTTCGAATCGAGTGATCTATTTTTTCGACGAGAGCTTCAAATCTCTCCGCAAGCTTCGGAATCTCGTCATCGCGGATATTTTGCCACTCGGGCACGAACTTTCTCCAGAGAGAAAACATGAGCATTTGGTCGTCGGAGCCAAGAAGATTTCTCCTGCAAGCCGCATAGAGGGCTATATCCAATTCGTCCTTTTCTAAACGAATGTTCACAGTTATATGAGGCCGGACTCGTTCACAAAAAGCTTCCACCGTGAACGTGTCAATCTGATGAGCGTAGGAATCGAGATAATAATCAATTTCGGATGCGGCGAGACTGTGAATTTTCTTCCTCGACCGCGGGGAATGTTCGACGTGGCTATACAAAATCAAAAATTTATTGATGATCCGATCAATGAGCCGGCCCGTCCCTTCCGTATGATACTTCTCCGCGATGTACTGGCCCCCGACAAGCTCGGCGATGAGCGAAAGTCCCACATTCTCCCGGCTCTCAATAAATAATTTCCTACGCAAAATACGCTCGATAGCGCTTCTCCGTATAGTGTGCTCTTCTTTATAATCAACCAAATATCGGACTTTCTCGTAAAATGTGGCAGTCTTCGTAACCAGCTGATTTATCTCCAGCACCGCCTCACTCTCTCTTGCGTCTTCAGTGTTGTCCTTTATGGATGATTTTTTGATTAACTCGCTTATAGATTTTGAAAGCATATCGAAAAATCATAGCATAAACGACGTCACTTGTAACTCGGAAAATACGTAAAAATACATAGACAAAAGGCTTTATCCGTGATAGAAATGTGCCAGACCCCGTTATGAAAACCAAAATTGACCTTTCCAAACCAAACGTCGTTGCCGTCGCAACCAACGAGACGGAGCTCCGAAAAGCACAGCACTTCCGTATTACTGATGTTGACGTAGTCGAGATCAGAGCCGATGGATTCAAAAATATGGAGACTCTTGAAAAAATGGTGAAGCGATTGTCCGTCCCAATCATCCTCACGGTGCGAGACAAGAGTGAAGGAGGTTTTTCCAAAATCACCATTAAGCGTAGGAGGGAAATCTTCCGATTGCTTCTACCCCGCGCTAGTCTCATCGACATCGAACTTGCTCAAATGAATTTGTTTGCTGACGTCATCAAGGAGGCAAGAAGTCGAAAAGTGGGCATCATTGGCTCCAATCACAATCTTGTGGACATGCAGACAGAAAGCCAGTTAGTTGAGCTGTTGAAAGTTGCAACGGCTCACAAATGCGATGTCTTCAAGGTCGTTGCGGTCGCCTCGCCCAAAGATTTGGTGTATCTGTTACGATGGCTCCTTATGGCGAAAAGCTCCTCAATGAGCTCGATGAAAATGAGCCTCATGAGCATAGGGGAATTGGGGAAAGTCTCGCGATTGCTTTTCGCTCGTTTAGGCTCTGTCTTAAACTATGGGTCAATCGATGAGCCGAGAGTGAGAGGCCAATGGAAAGCGACTTGTTTCAAAAACTTATTACGCGAACTATAACGCTCCCTGCAAGCCGAAGACTGCGTCTTCGGCTTTTTATCTGCCTTTCAGAAAAAATTTTGTGCGTGATATACTGAAATGATGAAAATAGAAGAAGGCACAACATGGGATGTTGGAGTTGAAATTCCCGGCTACGAAGCTTTGGAGGGCTCAATCGAAACAGATGTCGCTATCGTGGGCGGAGGCATTACCGGCATGCTTTGCGCTTATCTTTTGACCTCAGCCGGGAAAAAAGTCGCTCTTGTTGAAAAAAATAAAATCGGTTTCGGAGCGACAGGGGTAACCACGGCATTCCTTACTCAGATGATAGATACGGACCCCTCTAAACTCGTTGCCATGTACGGCAAAGAAAAAACAAAGTTAATTTTTCAATCGCACGCCGATGCAATAAGCGCGGTTGAAAAAATTGTTGGGGAAAACAAAATTGATTGCGAATTTGCGCGATGCCCCTTCTTTGAATATGCAAGAAGTGAAAAAGAGAATGGGCATCTTAAAAAAGAAGGGAAAGTATTGCGAGATTCAGGTATTTCAGCTGAATTCAAAACGGACGGCAAACTTGGCTTCGCAAACTCGGGATACCTGGAGGTCCCGAACCAGGCAAAATTTCATCCCATGAAATATCTGTCCGCGCTTGTGGGCATTGCTTCGCAAAAGGGCGCAAAAATATACGAAAAAACCGAAGTAACTGAAATAGCCGGTGATGGGCCTTTCAGCTTGAAAACTGCGAGCGGAGATATAAAAGCGGGAAGCGTAATTGTCGCGACCTATTCTCCGTTCGATAAAAAACTATTTTTCAACAAGGGGCAGTACACATCGTATGTCATAGAGGCGGAAATAGAAGCGGGAATTTTTAAAGATGGCACGTATCTCGACGGCAAAAATCCCTACCATTATTTTAGAGTGGACCGAGGGGACGGGAAAGACAGGCTGATTGTGGGAGGAGAAGATCATCGGTCGCAGTTTGCCGTTGACGCCTCCAAAAATTATCAGGCGCTCCTTGAGTTTATTAAAAACCTTCTCGGAAACTCAAGATATACAATTGTGCGGAAATGGGAGGGACCCATTTCAGAGCCGGTTGACGGACTGGCTTTTATAGGGCCGTTAAAAAAGAAAAACATATTTTATGCCACCGGTTTTTCCGGAAACGGAATGACATATAGCGCCATCGCGGGTCGCATTATTAGCGACCAAATTTTAAATAAGACCAATCCATATTCCGAGCTCTATTCTGCCAGCCGAAAAAGTAACTTAAAAGCGATGTCGTACAAAGGAATTGATTTCACGCTCGAATTTATCCACGGGGCTCTCAAAAATTCTTTTGTTTATCGAAAAAAAGAAATCTAGCAAAACGCGACTCCGCGGTTTAATCCACGGAGTCGCGTTTTTCTTTTTCAGTTTCTATTCGTGAACCTTGGATTCGAACATTTTCATCATGTCCGCGTCCGACATGTTCATACCCGAGAGCTTGTCCGCATGGGCTTTCTTGGCGTGAGAGATCATTTTGCCCGCCGCTTCTGCTGTAGTCTCCCCAGTTGCTTCGTAGTGACATTCTGACCCTGGGTCAATATCCGTGCATGCAAGTTTTTTCATACATGTTCTCTATTGTATTGATAAATTCTTTCATCCACTTTTATCTACTTAGGATTGCTAACCTTTGGGTTGTTTACCTTGGGGTTGTTGAGCTTTGGATTATTCATAGTGTTTATCTTCTTTGGTTGATAAAACGACCACGCCTGTATTCTAGCTCCAGCAAGAAAACTTGGCAACTAGAACTGGTCTCGAAAATAATGGCGTAATAACAACAGAGAATACCACGCTTTACAAGAGGTTATTTGAGCATATTCATCCATTTCTCAAAATTTTGCCTTGCATCAGCTTTTGCTTCGCGAGATGAAATGCGATTAAACATCCAATCAAGTTTTTCTTTCACTTTTTTGTTTCCTTCTATTGGAGCTTTTTGAGTCACAAACATTTCGGCATTCGTTTCGAAAAAACTCACTGAATCAGCGTCCATGAGCGCGTTTTGTTCGGCATTCCCGCCTACTTCGTGCTTACTCACAAGTTGAACAACTTTTTTTATTGTAGATTCCGGAGCGTGTTTTTTTCGGAGAAATTCAGCAATTATTTCTGCCCCTTTTTCCTGATGATATTTGAGAAAATCAGCGTCTAAATAATTTTCGGGCGCTTTTTTACCTTCGTCGCGGAAAGCCCGTTCGATATCATGCGCATACGCCGCAATTTTATGCGCCTCGGAAAACTTTGGCGAAAATTTCTCAAACCAATATACTGTCCGCTCAAAATGGACAATCTGCTTTCCTTTGAATGCATCGTTTACAAATAAAACTACTCTGTCAAATAGGTCCATAGCCACTTTATATAATGAACTGCCCGTCTTTATAAATCACTTTCCCCTTTCCTTTCTTATCATACGCGGTAACCGTCCGTGGCGCAGTGGAAATAACATCCGTATGCACGGACGAATCGTTGTAACCCAAACGCGCCCATTCCTTTTTGGAATTTTTGCTCGGGTCGCCTTCAAAGCAATCGTGATAGGCGTTTCCAAGGGCGATGTGAGTGTTGCCATGCGGACCTCCGATATTTTCATCAAACAGCGTATTCGCCATGAATGTGTCGATTCGGGAAAATCTGCGGTCGGTCAAAGAGAACTCCCCCACTTTGTCGGCATTTCGAGTCGCAATCATTTCCTGCAAAACTTTTTCATTTTTGCGAGCGCTCGATTTCACCACTCTCCCGCCTTTAAATTCAAGCTCTATCCCTTCCACCAAAGTGCCGTAGCGATAGAGTGGTTGATTGAACCGAATCCAGCCCTCCGTTCCCCTCCAGTCGGGAGAAGTAAAAAGCTCGAAGCTCGGAATGTTCCTCCCGCTTCCTCCCATCCAAGCGCGTTTTTCTCCGAGCTTCACCCACAAATCTGCATCGGGACCGACGACGTGCAGTTTTTCAATTTTCAAATTGTTGAGTTTGACCCGATAGCTCTCCAAATCGCGATACAGTTTTTTCCATTTTGCAATCGGATCTTTGTCGTTCAGAAAACAGGCCTCAATGATTTGCTCCCAATAATCCTTGAGGGAAAGCCCTGCTTCGCGGGCCATCGCTTCCGTTCCGAAGAGCCCTATCGTCCAGGTGAATTTTCCCTTATTTTCCTTTTCATTTTTCCACTCGTGGAATGGCTTCAGGGATTCCCCTCTCATCATCATTTTTTGGGGAGGAATTCCTTCAAGCACGTGCATGTCGGTATCGCTCAACACAAAAAGCGAGTGGTCAATCTCGTCAATAAGCCCGCGAAGATATTTTGCGGGAAAAAATTTAAGCTGTTCATCGCTTGCGTGGAGATAGAAATCTCGGTCAATCATGTGCTTCATCTCATAGTCGGCGCGGTAATCGGAGATGACGTGTCCGCCCGATTTCCAGACAGCTTTTCGCAGTTCCGCATACAAGGGCTTTGTGCACTCGTACGCCATGATATGGACAACCTCGCCTTTCTGTATCCCTTTGCCTCCTCCGAGCGCAAAGTTCACCAGCACATCAGCGTATTTTTCCAAAATTTTCTGTGGGGGCGAATATTGCATATTTCTTATCTTATCCGTTTATGTACCCCGTGGCAAATTTTTAAATGCTGAAATGTTTTTGCCAAAATCTTAGTCTAGATTTTCAAGTGTTTTTTTACCGTCTTCCACATTTTTGGGTCCATAAAGATTTTACTTCCGATGTGGCCGCCTTTGGGGAGAAGGATGAGTTTGGAGTCTGTGAGTTTAGCAAACTTTACTGTCGGCTTGAAAGACACTACCCTGTCGTCTTTGGCGTGAATGAGGAGCAGTTTTTTGCCGGAAATTTCCGAAGCTTTCGCAATTGGATTGTAGAATTTTCCGGTTGAAAGTTTGTTCCAATTTTTCATGGGAAATCGGTAACCCTCGCCAAATGCCTCGCGCACAAATTTTCCCAGTTTGTTTAACGGCTCTTCCTTACTCGGACTTTTCCAATCAATCACCGGACACGAGCACACGACATACTTTACAAGCGGGTGAGAGGAAGCAAGAATAGCCGCAGGACCTCCAAAGCTCGAGCCGAAAAGATACACCTCGGGGTTTTTAATCTTGTGCTTTTTTCCGCTCCAAAAATCTTGAAATCCAGTGCGCAGTCCGAGAATTACATCTACGATATCCTCGTGTGGCGACTGCTCCAAAAACTCGCCTCCACTCTCCCAGCTACCCCGATATCGGGGCAGAAATACCCAAAAACCCTTTTTTGAAAAAAATGTCATGAGTTCCTTGTTTTTCGGCATCCCCGGCATTCCGAAGCAAAGAATAGCCACACGAGAAGAAGGCTTTTGAGGGGGCAAAAATTCGGATATGATTTCGCCCTTAAATTTTGTTCGTAAAATCATCATACACGAGTCAATATAGCAATCTTGGCGGATATTTGCCACTTTTACATTCCCTCCACATTGACTAAAATGTTTTTAAGAGTATAACTATGAAAGTTGAACACCGAAGTCACATGAACAAAAAACGCCCAATCCTGATTGTCGGATATCCTCACGTTCTAGTGGCGGTATTGATTCGAGATCGCATCGCTCCTTTTTTTCCGAAGCACAAAATCATTTGCGCTCACCACTCCGAGGGTCACTGCCACACCCGAGAGACGTTCTTCAATCTGATTATTCTTTGCCTTGAGACTGCTGCGACTTCAATCAGATTTGTTGAGACAGTAAGAATTGCTGACCATCTTTCTTCTCCCTCACCGATTATTTTGATTGCAAATGACCTCTCTCTGGGAGATTCTGGATGTTTGGGCAATAACGTTGCCCTGATAAAGACTCCGAGCATACAGGTTATAGTGCAAGCTGGGTGGAGATTGATAAGTCAAGCACTTCTTCCAAGCCGGCTTTAAGTCGGCTTTTCTTTTCACGACAGCCCCAAAATATCGAGGCGGAGCTTCATATATGAGACCTTGCCCTAGGGGTTGAGTCACGCCACCTGTCGGACGGCTGGGGGGATTGACTTTTATAGCTGTTATATGGTATAATATACACCTAATCAATAAAATCATGAAAAACAATATATTTGCAAAATTAATGATTCTCTTTCTTTTGAGCCCGGCTTTCATATTCCCGGCATTTACTGTCGCGGAAGTAAAGGACGATAGGACTCCCTATCCTTTCTACGCACAATGTTTTGACGGCATCGACAACGACCATGACGGCTTCATAGACCTAAACGACATTGACTGCCCAAAATGTTTTGACGGCATCGACAATGACCTCGACGGACTTACAGACTACGCGGACCCTGATTGTCCGAATTCTGAAAGCAACCACGAGAGCAATCTCAGTGGAGGAAGCGACCTTACCGGAAAAAGCAATTTGACTGGTGGAAGCGACCTTAGTGGAAATAGCGACCTCACCGGTTATAGTGACCTTCGCGGAAACAGCGACCTTCGTGGTGGAAGCGATCTTCGAGGCAGAAGCGACCTTCGAGGCGGTAGCAACTTGAGCGGAAGAAGCAATCTTGAAGGTAACAGCGACGTATCCGGAGGAAGCGACCTTCGTGGTGGAAGCAATCTTGCGGGAAACAGTGATTTACGAGGGGGAAGCGACCTTCGCGGACAAAGTAACCTTCGTGGAAGTAGCGATTTGCGTGGTGGAAGCGATCTTCGAGGAAGAAGCGACCTGCGCGGAAATAGTGACCTTCGTGGTGGAAGCGATCTTTCCGGATATAGCGATTTATCGGGTGGAAGCGACCTCTCTGGTTACAGTAATTTGGACGGAGGGTACGATAACTGCGGTTGCGACATGTCCTATGACTCATACGGATATGACACCTACGAATACTAAGCCGAGTATTCTTCTCACTCACATTTCAGGTCTTAACTAAATAAAAAAATGAAAACCACCGAGCGCTTACGCGCTCGGCGGTTTTCTGTTTTCACTATTTCTGCGGTGCGGGATGGGGTAATCGAAACCCCGCCTTATGCTTGGGAAGCACACGTTCTACCACTAAACCAATCCCGCGAAACTCAATTCCGATTAAGGCAGAAATTGTTTAACTGAATTGACAAGGCCTTCAAAAAATCCAACCTTCTCAACGGGAGCAGGTTTCTTTTCTTCCGTATCCACAATGATAGCCATATTTTCATTCTCCTTCGCCATTTTAAATTTCTCCCGAATTTCCTCTTCTATTCCTTCCGGCGTTTTGAGACGGGAAATTTCTCCTGAAAGCTCCTCTTGCCTTGCTTTGAGTTTTTCGAGCTCGGTTTGAGCTTGATTTTTTTTCCCCTGACTTTCACTCTGTTTCCCCCACACTTCGTACGTCGAGCGGGCGATAAAGAAAAAAAGGATGAGAAGCAAAACAATGCTTACCCGCGAATACAAAATGCTTTTCAATTTTTTCTTTTTTTTGAACTCCTTCATACAGAACAGAATACGAATCTGCGAATAAGAAACGAATGCCGCGAATAAAATCCATTCGGAAGTCCTAGCGAGTAGTCTAAAGCTTTATTTGTGGCATTTGCGTGAATCCGCCCAAATGGCCCGGTCGGACGGGTTCGTGGATTAGTATTTCCCTTGCCCTTTTAGGAATTACTGCTACCATTAGTGCATTATACTATGCTTTTTGATCGAAAACATAAAAAAAAGTTGAATTTCTTATGGGGCGTCGTCTGTGTGCTTATCATTGTAAGCATGATTGCCCTTTATACTCCCATCTTCAGATAAAAATGGATTGGTTTTAAAACGCAAATAGAGGCGAAATGGAATCCGTTTTTTCTCTACCGTATTTTCGCCCGCCCGAACGTATCATTCCCACGGGCGGGCCTGCCCGAACGTTCCATTCGGTACGGGCGGGTAGTTCGTATTATTTGTTTGCCTGGTCGGTAACTCGAGGAAATATATGCACAAGAGCAAACAAGAGACTCAAAATGACCGGCCCCGCGAGAAAGCCAATCGGCCCAAAGAAGGCCAAACCTCCAAGCACGGAGAGGAGAATGAAAAAGGGATGAATCTTAATTCCTCTTTTCAAGATTAAAGGCCCGAGAATGTTATCAATGAGACCCACGAATATCGCCCCCCAAATGGCAAGCCCAATCGCGGGTGTAAGCCCCTTGGTAAAATAGAGGAACAAGACTGCGGGCATGATCACAAGAGAGGTGCCGATTGATGGAATCATTGCAGAAAACACGGCCGCCGTCCCCCAAAGAATTGCCGAGGGGACGCCGAAAATGAGAAATCCGATGGTAGCCATGATACCTTGCGAGAGAGCGACGAGAAGCGAACCCTTAATGACCGAGTTGATTGCAACTCGCATTTTTTCTAAAATCCCTCGATCGTCTTCATCAGTGAGGGGGCTAAGGGAAATCAAGACATCTTTGAATTTTTGGCCGTCCCTTAGGAAAAAGAAAAGAGCGAATATCATGATGAAAGTGCCAACCACTATTTTAAAGGCGCTTGAAAAAAGGGCTTGGAAGTGAGTAAAAATCCATCCATATGCTTGGCCTGCATAGCTCTGAATACCCTCTACGGTGATCGGAGGAACTACACCAGCGGGAAAAATACTGTTCACATAACTTCCCGCTTGAGTAAGAAACAACAGAAGCGAGCTCCCACCCCCGCCCCGAACAAGATAGTAATATACATTGCCGACTTCATTGAAAATCAGGATGCTCATACCGGCAAAAGGAATGAGGATGACAAAGAGGACGATAAGAACCGTCACGAAACTCGAAAGAGAGTCACCCCCTTTGAATGTGAACAAAGATAATAATTTTTTGTAGACAGGGTAAAAGACGACGGCGAACACCGCAGCAAGAAAAAGAACCTTCAAAAACGGCATGAAAATAAAAAAGACTAATCCTGTTACCGCAAGAAGCAGCGCGTAAAAAAAGTTTATTTGAAGTTTTTTGCTTTGCATTGGATTTATTTTATTGATTCCTTAATTTCTTCCATTTCGTCTTTTATTTCTTGGAGAATTTCGGCATCTTTTTTTACATCTGTTTGAGTGATGTCAATTTTTTCTTTAATTTCTTTCAAAGTAGTCACGTCTGCCTTGATTTCGCTCTCTGTTTTCTCAATAAGCTTTTTTTCTTTTTTAAGCCCGGAAATAATAATGACGTCTCCTACGAAGAAAGATACGAAAAGTCCAGTTAATAAGAGGACAGTGACGCTTATAAGAATAGAAACCGGTCCGGTTAAAAAGGGAAACAAATCCGCTGTCATCCACACCCCCCGCCAAAAGAGGACGATAGCCACTCCTCCGATAAGGGTGTAGACCACGGGTCTCCGGCTCAATGCTTCCCTGACTTTGTCTTCCAGCTTATCGAAAAATTGAAGAGTCTTTTTTAGCATGCCCCTATAGTATATCCTAATCATCCCAATTTCACAAAAAACGGGCAAACGGCGTTGATATAAATTCCAAAACCTTCTGATGCCACCCTCTCATCTTCCATAGGTCCGCGGTGAGCTCTCGAGTTTGTGCCAAATCACGCTCGAAGTGGCCCCGAATTTCTTCAGAGAATTTTCCGTCCTCGGAGACAATATTCGCTTCATAATTGAAAAAGAGGCTGTAGTTATCCAGATTCATGCTCCCGATTGTTGCCCAATTGTCATCTATGACGATAGACTTCGAATGGAGCATAGTAGTATAGAGCCATATCCGAATTTTGGAACGGAATGCCTTATTAAAATGAAAATGCGATGCCCAGTCAACAAACGGATGGTCCGAATTTTTCGGCACGAGAATTCTCACATCAACTCCGCGCCTCGCCGCATGTCGCAAAGCCCTAAAGAGCCTAGTGTCCGGAATAAAGTAGGGAGTTGTAATGTAGACATATCGCTTCGCGCTCCTGATTGCCGAGACGATTCTTCGGTAGATGTGACGCTCCCGATTGTGCGGAGCATTGGTAACAAACGCAAATCCATCTTTAGTCGCAATGGACGCGGGAAAAGGGGTGAATTTTTCGGCAATAGTTATTTTCCACATCCTCTCAAAATTATTCTCCATTTCTTTGACAATATCCCCCGTAATTTCCAGATGAGTATCCCTCCAGCCAAACATTGAGTCAGCGATGCCCACTCCGCCGACAAATCCTATTTTCCCGTCAACGGTGAGGAGCTTGCGGTGGTCGCGAAAAAACCAAAGTCTCAAATTGTGCAAACGGAGCGGGCTGATTTTGTTGTAAAATTCTATTTCCACGCCCTCCTTTTCCATTTTCTCCGAAAGAGCCGAATTATAAAAAGCGTAGCTACCTCCCGAGTCAATGAGAAGCCGGACTTTTATTCCTTGCTTTGATTTACGAATGAACATCTCGGCAAATTGAGAGCCGATGGCGTCGGGAAGAAAAATAAATTGCTCGAAATCAATCCGGCGTGTCGCTCTCTCGCACGCCTCGCTCATTGCCTTCCACGCGTCTTCGGCGCAAAGATAAAAATGCCACTTAGTTACTGGGGTGATATCTGGCTTTTTCCCTTCAATATTAGTTAGAGTATTTCCTATCATAGTCTGTAGGCATTATTGTAACGTGTAACATGTAACTTGTAACGTAAGAAAAGAATGGTGGGATTATTCAAAAATTTTCCTCAAGTCTTACATTCTGCTATACTTAACTTCATGGAACCCAGAAAACAAGCCGAGCGACTGACAAAATTCACAATATACGCTTTTGTGGCTTTTATTTTGGTTCTTACTATTCTTGTTATAACCGGTGCAACAACCTTTCAGAAAGCGTCACCTCTTGTATTAATAGGATTGGTACTATTGATAATTGTGTGGGCTCTATTTATTCCGTTAATTTCAAAAAGTTCTCGTCAGGAATTGGACACTCAAACTAAAATATTGACTGATTACGGCAGATTGAGGACTTTTATCACTTGGTTGCTATTACCCGTTGCACTAATATTTGTTTACAGAAGCTCTGGGTTAAAAATGACGGTCATTGTGGGAGTCATACTCATCATAGGTTGGCTAATTGCAAAAATAATCCGAAAAAAACTGACTTAGAGTATACAGCGCGAAAATTCCTTGAAAAACGTCGGTGGATACATTCTATTTTTTTAAAATATCTCTCTTGAAGTGTTTCAGGTACGCGACAATAATGAAACTGATTATTACCATTAGGAACCATGAGGTGACTTTATTGGCCGATACCACCTTCCACACGTGGATTTGATCGGGGTATTTCCAGGCCCCGAGATAGGTGGAAATATTTTCGGCAATCCAGATAAAGAAAGCGATAAGAATGAAGGAAAGGGAAAGAGATATTTTCCTTTCCTCTTTAATAACTGTGAAATGCACTTTTATCCCGGAAAAGAAAATGAAAACCGCCGGGATTAAAAACCAGCGGATATCATACACAAAATGATTGGTGAAAAAATTGACATAAATGAGAACGCAAAGAACCACGCTCCATCCGTATTTTGTGTAGTTAACAAGCTTCAACTTAAAAATTTTATATGCCTGGCTTATATAACTGCCGATTGCGGCGTACATAAACCCGCTATAGAGAGGAACGGTCGCTATTTTGAAATAGCCAAATTCAGGATAACTCCACGAGCCAATGCTTGGATTAGTTTTATAGAGTTCTAAAACCAAGCCAATTATATGAAAAAGAAAAATAACTTTTACCTCGTCTTTTGTTTCCAACTTTGTTAGATACAGAATGAGCTGGATGAGAAGAGCCGCGAGAAACAAAAAATCATACCGAGGGAGGCCGAAAAGCGGAATGTGGTTAGAAAGAAAAAGTACAACAAAAAAAGACCCGGCAAAAATACAGCTTCTGGCCTGCTTGAGTCCGAATATCAGAAATTCTTTGAGAAAATGTGGGAGACTGTTCATACTTCGAAGCATTGTTATCTGCAACGTATTACATGTAACGCAAGAAAGACGCAAAAGTTCTCTTAGACAACAGAGCGAGGCATTTCTTTTGGAGAACATTCGCAGGCGCATTTGCATGGTTTTGTGTTCTGACACAAAAAATGCGCCGAGGACGAAGAAAGGAAACTGCTGGGTTTCCTTTCTGATTCTCCAAAAGAACATACCGAGCGTCAATCTAACTTCATCAATCTTCCTTTCACTTTCACTAGCGCAAACATGCGGTAGAAAAACCAGAGAATGACGACGAGGTAAACCGCGTTCGCTCCGAAGGCAAGCAGAAGGTCACGAATTGGAAGAACGCCGGTGGCGGCAACAGTTCTCATGCCTTCAAAAACATAGGTAGATGGGAGAAGATACGCCACATGCTGAAGATAAATCGGAAGAGCGGAAACAGGATAAAAGACCGCGCTAAAGGGCTGAATGAGAATAATAAAACCGAAAGCAAGAATCTGCGCCGCCGTTCCGTAGCGCAAAATGACCGCAGTCGTAAAGAGTCCAAGACTGAAACCAAAAATAAGAAGATTCAGAGCGAAAGGAATAAGATAAAATCCAAACTGAAATATATTGAAATGGTATAGAAAAAAAGCAAGAATTCCCATGACGACGCTGATGACTGCCATCTTGATGATGGCAATGAGAGCCGTGGCGGATAAAAATTCGCTGATGCGAAGAGGCGAAACGAAAATATTGAGAAAGTTTTTATCCCAAACATCCTCGAGAAATGACACCGAGACGGCTTTTTGAGCCTGATTCAGCAAGTCCCAAAAAATAATCGCGCCCAAAAGAATGGTTACTATATTTACGCCTGTAAAATTGAGCTTTTGCAGATACATACTTAAAAATCCCCACACAAAAAGCTCGAGCACTGGCCAGAAAAAAATATCCATAATGCGCGGAAAACTCCTCTGAAAGAGGTAGAGATGGCGCATGAGAAGGGCATTTATGCGATGAAATTTCATAAGTGTTTAAATTCGAAATTCGAAGCACGAAATTCGAAAAAATTCTAAACTATTATTTTCAAACATTTTTTAAATTAGCTATTTTTCGGATTTCGAATTTCGGATTTCGTACTTTCTCTGGCTATTGCCAAAAAAACATCATTCAAATCCTTTCGACCATATTTTGCCACCAGCTCTTTCGGCGTCCCCTGGTCTTCGAGCTTGCCGTGATTGATAAATATAACCCTCTCGCAAATCTCCTCAACTTCCGCCATGTTGTGCGAAGTGTAGAGAATTGAAACTCCTTTTTCTCTCTGGATGCGAAGAAGCATTTGCCTCGTCTTGTCCGCGATGTCGGGGTCCAAGGAAGAAGTCGGCTCGTCCAAAAGCAGGAGCTTTGGGTCGTTTAAAAGGGCTTTCGTGAGATTGAGGCGGGTGAGCTGGCCAGTGGAGAGCGCGGAGGTCATCTTCGGGAGGAACTCGCGGATTTCGAAGAAATCTGAAAGTTCTTCGATTTTCTGATTGATATTTTTTACTCCATAGAGCCGAGCAAACGTCTTCAAATTCTCCCACACCTTCAAACTTCCCGGCAACGCCACATAGGGCGACGAAAAATTGACCTTGCTTAAAATTTCTTCCCTGTAATGCTTCATGTCTAGACCAAAAATGCTGATTGTCCCGGACGTGGGCGTTACCAGGTCCAAAAGCATCTGAATGGTCGTCGTCTTCCCTGCCCCGTTCGGACCCAAAAGACCCGTAATTTTCCCCTCCTCAATCGAAAAAGACAGGCCGTCTACCGCCCGTGTGTCTCCAAAATCTTTGACTAAATTTTTAACTTCGATAATCGGCATTGGTACAGAATACTATACCAACTGAAAATTTCCAATTTTTTTCATCTCTCCCCTATACTTATTTTTTTCCGCTTCCTCCACAGCGCCAAAATAGAGTTTGACCTAGACTTCGCTAGCCCTTGTGGTGAGGAGCGTTTATCATCCCACATTGTTTGTATTTGTAGATGTTTCCTGTTGCGGGATTAATAGCTCCGCACGGGCACGGGTCGTTTCTCCCCGGAGCATTTTGAGATACAATCGGCTTTGATTTCGGAGCCTCGCCTTCGCCACCATTGTCCGAAATAAGTTTCATTTTTTTCTGGGTTTCTATAAGCTCTGCTTCTTCTTTTAGAAAGGCGTGGGCGCCGATATTCGGAAGCATTTCAAGAATCTGGCGATTTATGCCCTCCTGCATGTCCTTAAAAAGTTTCAAGCCCTCCTTTTTGTATTCAACTAAAGGGTCTCTCTGGCCGTATGCGCGAAGATTCACTGACCCGCGCATGTAGTCCATCATTTCCAAGTGCTCCACCCAAAACATGTCGATGGTCTGTAAAAAGAGCCTCCGGACGGCGCTATAAAATTCCGACTCCCCCACGAGTTTCATCCGCTCCTCGATTTTTTTCTTCATTTCTTCGACATCTCCTACCAAATCCTCTACTTCGATTTTAAGCTCAATAATGTCTCCAGTCAGAATATTTTTTCTTCTCTCGTACACGGCTTTTCGCTGGATGTTCAGCACATCGTCGAATTCCAAAACATTTTTTCGTGAATCGAAATGAAATCCTTCTATCTTAGTCTGGGCAGTTTCAAGCGAGCGAGTAATAATTCTGTTTTCTATCGGCTCATCTTCCGCAACTCCGAGCTTCCCCATCATTTTTTTCATCATATCCGATGCAAACACCCGCATCAAGCTGTCCTCAAGAGACACGAAAAATTGCGTTTCGCCCGGGTCCCCTTGTCTTCCCGACCTCCCCCGAAGCTGATTGTCTATTCTGCGCGCTTCATGCCTTTCAGTTCCCAGCACGAATAGTCCGCCCTGGCCTTTCACTTTTTCATACTCTTCCGAGGTTGCAGGATTGCCACCGAGCTTGATGTCCACTCCTCGGCCCGCGATGTTCGTGGCAACAGTTACACCCCTAAATTTCCCCGCCTGCGCAATGAGCTCTCCTTCCCGCTCGTGATTTTTGGCGTTCAAAAGCTCGTGCTTCACACCTTCCCGCGACAAATACTCGCTCAACATTTCATTTTTTTCAATAGAAACTGTCCCAATCAAAATCGGCTGACCCTTCTCGTTCAGCTCCTTTACTTTTTTCGCGATTGCCTTGAATTTCCCTCTCTCGGTCTGGAAAATCAGGTCGTTGTGGTCGGCTCGCTGAATCATGACATTGGTGGGCACGGCCACGGTGTCGAGCCCGTACACTTTGTAAAATTCTTCCTTGCTCGTCACGGCAGTTCCGGTCATGCCGGCAAGCTTCCCGTAGAGACGAAAATAATTTTGAAATGTAATGGAGGCGTAGGTGCGAGATTCTTTCTGCACCGACACTCCTTCTTTCGCCTCTATTGCCTGATGCAATCCTTCGGACCAACGTCTGCCCGGCTGGAGACGACCAGTAAATTCGTCCACAATAATAATCTCGCCATCTTTGACAACGTATTCTTTATTCAGTTCAAAAAGCGCTTTCGCCCGAACGGCAGTTTCCAAGTGATGAACATACTTGATGCCTTTTTCGGTATAAATATTGCCCACGCCCAAAATGTTCTCCGCTTTCTCGATTCCCGCATCCGTCAAAGTGATGGCTTTAAATTTTTCGTCCACGGTAAAGTCCTCATCCTTTTTCATTTTCTCGGCTACCTTTGAAAACTGGGCATAGAGATTTTCTGATTCGGACGTCGGCGCTGAAATAATGAGAGGCGTCCTGGCTTCATCAATCAGAATCGAGTCGATTTCGTCGACGATTGCGTAGTGGTAATCTCTTTGTCGCAGATTTTTTTGGTCGTATTCGATATTGTCGCGCAGGTAATCGAAGCCGTACTCGTTGTTGGTGCCGTAGGTGATATCCGCTTCATACGCTTCTCGTCTCGTGCACGGCCTCAAAAATTCATGCACCACGTGGAAAGAACCCAACTGGTCGCGTTCTTTGTCCAGTGTATCATTCCCAGATTTTTCTTCCGTTCTATTCTCGGTTTTTTCTGATTCATGATTCATGATTCTTGAATCTTGAATCTGCCTATGCGCCGGGTCATATAAAAACGAAGACTCATGATTAATGACTCCAACACTTAATCCCAAAAAGTCGTATATCTGCCCCATCCACACCGCGTCTCTCCGAGAGAGGTAATCATTGACAGTAATAATGTGCACCCCTTTTCCTTCGAGAGCATTCAAATACGCGGGCAACGTCGCGACAAGTGTTTTCCCTTCTCCCGTTCGCATCTCCGCAATACCTCTATTGTGCAGAATCATTCCTCCAAGAAGCTGGACGTCAAAATGCCTCTGACCAAGTGTTCGTATCGAGGCCTCCCTGACCAGGGCAAATGCTTCCGGCAGAATGTCTTCCAGCGTTTCTCCTTTTTGGATTCGTTCTTTGAACTTCGCCGTCTTTTCCTTAAATTCCTCGTCTTTTAGAGCTTTCACTTCCGGCTCAAGGGCATTGATTGTTTCTGCACTCGGCCTGTGTTTTTTCAATGTTTTTTCGTTGTGGTCTCCCAAAAGCGTCTTCAAAAATTTCATTTTGTCATGGTAACATAAAAAATAAAAATCCGCTCGTACTTTGCCTAGAGCTAAGCTCTAAGAAGTCTGTCGAGCAGATTTTTATTTTGAGAACCACTTGGTTCTCAACGCTCGAAGACTCACTGCTTTCCTCCACGGTAACTCCCGTTTCCCCGACCCCTTTCCCCCTTCCTTCACTCATCTTCGCAGAAAGAACGAAAATGAGTGAAGGAAGACATGGTCGCTCAAAGGCAGGACTAATGCGAACTTATTCGCTCCTGCTCAAAAAATACCAGAAAAAAACAGCCTGTCTTTTTAGACTAAGCTGTTTGAGTTCCCGCAATGCCAAACTACCCGAAAAAGTCTCGGACGATTTGGCTAATGTCCGGACCTTTGGACTTGCAGGTGACCACCGACCAATCTTTTCGAATAGCCGCTTCGACCATAGGCAACCGTGATTGGGGAAACTCATGCTGTAGATACAGCCAAAAGAGTCTCGAAAGAATTTCAAACTCACTCTTCAAAGGCACGATCGCATTGGCGAATTGTTCCTTACCCTTTTTGGTAGTTGGTTTCCCTTCTTTCGTCAAGCTTCCAATTTGAGCTATGACATCTTGCCGCCTCGAATAGAAGGCTCTTGCTTTCGGACTTTGTAAAGTCCCAATGACTGTCTCGTTGTCCTCGACAACAGTAATGGGAGCGTTTGGCGAATCGCATTTTCCGCTCATGACTTCTTCAAGCCACACTGCAAGCTCGGTAGAGGGAGGTGTGTTCATTTTTTGTTTGTTCTTTCTGACCGCTGTATAGTGTTGACAAATTTTTCTTCAAGTATAGTAAATGATATGCAACAATAGTCAACGGAAAAATTACTCTCTTTCAAGCAGAGTGCCTTCCACAAATTCATACAGAACTGTTTTAGGAGTGCTTGCGCAACACAGGGGCTCTCCGGAATCATGGGTAAGAAGATGGAGCTCAATCAATCCGTTTTTAATCTCGATTGATTCCACCTTGACGCGGTCACCCAAATCTTTCGCTGTTACAAAAATAGGATTCTCTTCGTCATTCCTGAATATAGCGAGCTTTACAAAATATCCCGTGCCTCCATACCTTTCTCCCAAAATGACCCCCGCGTCTCTCGCCCCATCCGTGTCCACATCTCCAAGAGCAATGTTTTTCTTATCAATCGTCACCGCAAAATTGCTGTCCGGATAACGCGAGGATGTCGGGCATTTTTTGAGCGTTTCTTCCGATGATGAATCTGGTCCACACGGGCCGTTTTTGAAATAGTGCACGCCGTTTGAAAATTCATATAATTCGTTCGGGTTTAGGCGATGAGAGCCGTTTATGATTTTATCGATAAACTGCTCATCTTTCGGGCTTAGTGCCTGAACAATCTGCGCGGGCGTTTTTTCTGATTCGTCCGCGATGCTCAACTGCAGGGCGTCAATTTTCGAGACAATTTCATCTGCCCCCGGCCGAGTAACGTAGCCCAAATAAATGCCGGTGCATGCTAGAGCAAAAATGGCCACACAAACGGCTAGAATCCTCACTTTGTCTTTATTCATGAGCCCATAGTACCTTTTTGGAAAATATATTACAAAACAAGCGAATTAAGGTATGATGTCCAAATGGAAAAAAAACATATTCATGTTGTCGGCATTGCGGGAGTAGCGACAAGCGCAATCGCTATTGCGCTTACAAATGTCGGATGGAAAGTCACCGGAAGCGATAAAGGTTTTTTTCCTCCTGTCTCCGACGCGCTCGAAAAAGCGAGCATCCCTTTCTATGCCGGCTGGCACCCCGAAAAAATGACTCAAAATGGCACTCCGGATATGGTCATGATCGGCGGAAGCGGAAAAAGCTCGAAGAATCCCGAAATGATTTTTGCAAGAGAGCATAACATTCCAATTTTCTCGTATCCTGAAATCATCGAAAAATATTTTCTACGCGCAAATTCGCTTGTCTGCGCCGGCACATGGGGAAAAACAACAACAAGCGCCCTCCTCTCATTCATCTTCGAAGAAGCGGGAAAAAATCCGACCTACATGTTTGGAGGTCTCTCTCGTTCTCAAAATGAATCGGCAAAATTGTCCGAGGGCGATTGGAGCATCCTCGAGGGCGATGAATACACGGGCTCGCAGACAGACAATGTGGCGAAATTTCTCCACTACCATCCTACTCACCTTCTCATGACATCAATTTTCTGGGACCATGCGGATGTGTATTCGACTCCAGAATTATATTTCAGGGCATTCGAGAAACTGATTGAAAAAATGGGGAAAAAAAGCGTCATCGTCGCATGCAGAGATGACCTCAAGGCCACGGAAATCTGCCAAAAAGCGGAAGGAGCTAAAATAATAACGTATGGGAAATCCGATGGCGACTACCGGTATACAGATGTGAAATCAGGCAAAGAGGGAATCTCTTTCGTCATAGAAATGGGCGGGGAAAAATTCGCTATCCGCTCCCCGATGCTCGGAGCTTTTCAGGCAGAGAATATTAGCGGAGCATTTGCGATGGCTCTTCTGTGTGGAATCAACCGGGACACAATAGTCGTGTCCATTGCGAATTTCAAGGGGCTCAAACGTCGAATCGAAAAAAGATATGGGGGAGAGATAACGGTAATAGACGACATCGCCCATTCTCCGCAAAAGGCAAAAGCCGTTTTGAGCACGCTCAAAGAAATATATTCGGGAAATATTTATGCTGTCTTTGAACCAAACCAAGGAGGGCGTGAGCGTTCCTCTTTGCCACAATATGCTCACGCTTTCAAAGATGCCTACGAAATCATTATCCCGAAATTAAGCTCAATCAAATCCAAAATCGACTCTTCGAAAGCTTTCAATTTGCCGTTACAAGGTAGTGAACTGGCGAAAATTATTTCCCAAACTCATCCGAAAAGCACCTACATCGAAAGCGACGATAAACTTGTAAAGCATCTCAAAGAGACAGCGAGACCCGGAGATTGCATTGTCTTTCTCGGCTCTCACAGTTTCCGAGGGATGATAGTGGAATTGATAGGGCAGATTCAAGAATCATGATTCGTGATTCAAGAAAAGAAGACATAAAAAAACCTTATAGGGGGTAGTCTCCTGACAAGATTTGTCATCGAGTAACCGAAATTGAAGGGGAAATCTCCCCCGTCGAACTTGCGGTAATCCTTCCGTTCGCATCTTTTGATATAACATACGCAGTATTATAGTTGGAACCGCTCACAAAGGAGCCCTCCGTCGGGTCATAGGGAATTTCAGAGATATAGTCGGGCACGATGCAGTGACGGAAATCAACTCCTGTGGAAGTGTCGGATGTAATAATTTTTGGCGAGTTCGGAATTGTTGTAACCGTTCCGTTACATTTAAATTGCCCTTTATTTTCGGCTATGTTCTGACCGACTGCATTTAAAATCGCGTTCACGTTCGCTGTCCTCTGCGAATCGCGAGCAAGTTTGAATTGCCTCCCGGGATTGACCGCTATCAAAACCACTCCCGCTAGAACTGCAATAATCCCAATGACGACAAGAATTTCGATTAATGTAAAACCAGATGATTTTCTCTCCCTATATTTTCTTTTCATAAAAAATCGTTAGTGAATAATGGTTCGAAAAAACTACCGATAACAGTATCACACCCGATTTTTATTGCATAGGACAGGACAAAATATCAAGGTCGGGCCTTGATGGAGGCCTACTTGCTGGAGGCCTAGTTCCTATAAAAAAACGGCCACCATTTCTGATTGCCGTTTGACCTCGAAGAGCGTTATCGAATTTTAATCGACCCGTAAGCTATGCTCATCTTTCTCGTCGTTCCAAAGAACTTCTGGATTGACTTTTCGACCAGGTTACCATCGCCAGTCGCCGATCCTTTAAGAACAAAAAGATTGTCATCCTCGTCGACGAAACCAGTTCCGCTTTCTCCTGAATTGGACGCGTATTCCAAAACAGAATATTGAACACCTTTTCCGTCGCGGAGACTCATCGCAGTTCCGAGTACCCTGACTTTTTCGTCGCTTACGAGCGATGTAAGGATTATTGTTTGGTCAATCCGATGCAATTCCATCGGAGACGTCCTTAAATCAAGCGTTTCCTCGGAGAAGCAACGGATGGTTTTCGCCTGACCCGCTTTGAGCACGATGATGTCTGGCGATTGTCCTCCCACATCTGCAATCTGCGAGCCGGTATTTAGTATGCTCTCAATGCCGTGAGTAGCGTCAGTCTCATACGGTCGGAGCTTTCTCACAGCAAATATCTGGTCTCCCAGTTTTTTGCCGAACAAATGCTCCGCGGTTATGACTTGAATGCCATGGCTTCCCGCAAACAGTGACCCGCTTCCGGCAAACGTCCCAGTTTCTCCACCGAGAACTCGGTAGATGAGAACCGGCGTGAATCTGCTTTTGAGCGGGTCCTTTGAGACCTTACGGATAATGTATTCCTCATCATCCTCAACGCCGGTAGCATTCTGCGGCGATGTCGTAAAAGTGGTTTTCACCCACGCAACCAACAAAACCAGTCCGAATGAAGCGACAAATATCGCGATTCTAACTCTTAGCCCCAAGTGCCTTGAGTTTTCTCTCGCCAAAGGCTTAGTCGGTAAACTCTTTTTGTTTTTCAAATGAACCTCCTGTGTAAAATTGTTTTTTTGCAAGAGCGTGAGCTCTTTGACTACGGTTCTTTAAATCACTTTTTTTACTGTACCACATCTATACACATATTGCAAGTTCACTGTTCTCACTCGCATTGAAAAAATCGAGGTGGGGGCTTTGAGGCAGCCGAGAAAACCGCCATATGTGGATGCACATTACCTATAACCATTACTGACCATTGACAAACTGCTGTCCTCGTGCTAATCTATTTTTAGTGTCATATGACAGTGTCCTCAAAGCTCACTTATGAACTTTGAGTAGTGCAGGCAAAAAAAGGAGAGAAACAAAAACGACAAGCGGAAACCTATGAAAAAAAGTGAAATTATCGAATCGGTTGCCTATTCGGATGTACCCGAGAGCGCTCAACTGAAAGAACACACGGTGCCTGAACTGGGGTTCACAGTGTCAAAGTTCTCCGCAAGTGATCCTGCCGGTTCGTCGGGAATACATATCATCCTTGCGCTTATTTTACACGAACATCTGACGAAAAACCTCGCCAACCTGCCGGAGGAACCGGACGCGCAGATGTTCCGTCGCCTGCACGAGGTAATCTTGGAGTTCCACCAACAACAGATTACGGCGATGACAATCCCCGAACTTGAAGTACAGGTTGTGGAAACCCACAAGAAAATGATCGTGCGTTTGCAAATAATCTGCAGGGGGCTCGCGATAACCTACGAGCAACCCGAAGATCCCCTGCTCGCTTGAACGACTTCACCAACCCGCCCGAATCAGGAGTCACCCCTCGATTCGCTGGCGGGTTTTTTTATATATAATTTTCCACAAATATCATTATCAAGGTCGGGCCTTGCTGGAAGAATGGCCCGTTAGTGGAGAAGTCTGTCATTTTCCACCGAAATAATAGAAGTTCTCTTAGACGTAAGAGCAAAATTTTCGGAAATAGAACTGGATCCCCTTCTTCAAGGGGATGACGCAAAATATTGTTCTGGATCCCCGCCTCCGCGGGGATGACGCAAAATAAGGAGCGCTTCGCGACTATATTTTGCGTCACTTCATCATTTTCAGAAACACTTCCTGTGTTATATTCACCTTCCCTCTCGCCTTCATTTTTTTCTTTCCTTTTTTTTGCTTCTCGAGCAATTTCATTTTTCTGGTGATATCGCCTCCGTAGAGGTAGCCGGTCACGTCTTTGCGAAGAGCCGAGAGCGTTTTTGATGAGATAATTCTTCCTAATGCCACTCCCTGAATTTTCGTCACAAAGAGCTGGCGAGGCAGACTCTCGTAGAGTTTTTCCACCGACTTCTCCGCTTCAATATCAACTTTTTTCCTCGACACGACACGAGAAAAAGCCGGTATGACTTCGTCGGCAACTACGAGGTCAAGCTTGACCACGTCCGCATCGCGATACTCGCCGATTTTGTATGACATTGACGCGAAACCCGAGGAAGCGCTTTTAATTTCATCAAAAAAATTACGCATGAGCTCGCGAAGAGGCATGAGACAGGTGACCGAAGTGCGATTCGTCTCACCGAATGTTTCTGTCTCTCCTACTTCTGCCTCGTGACTATACAAAATCTGCAAAATTCCACCCAGATAATCGGGAGGAGTGATGATGTTCAATGTGACCCACGGTTCGCGGATTTTTACGATATCCTGGTAGGGCGGAAACAGTGCGGGAGAATAAATAATTTGCTTTTTACCCCGTTTATCCTCGACTTCATAGCTTATCGAGGGCGTCGTTACGACGAGCTCGAGTCGAAATTCTCTCCGAAGCCTCTCGGTGATGATTTCAAGATGAAGCATCCCCAAGAACCCGCAGCGAAATCCTCTGCCCATTGTGCCCGATGCTTCCTCTTCGTGCGTAAAGGAAGAGTCGGAAAGTCGGAGGCGATCTAACGCCTGCCGAAGAAGGGTAAAATCATTCTGGTCTTCAGGATAAATCGATGCCCAGACGACAGGTTTTGGCGTCTCGTAGCCGGGAAGCGCAGGCAGAGGGTCTTTCAAATCAACAATGGTGTCTCCCACCGAGGCAATGCCCGGCTGTTTTACGCCCGTTACGATGTAGCCGATTTCTCCTTTCTCGATAGTTTCTTTCGGAGTTTCCTCGGGAGAAAATACGCCAACTTCAAGAGCGATACATTTTTCTCCGGCAGCCGAAAAGAGCAGAGTATTGTTCTTTTGCACTTTTCCGTCAATGACTCGGACATACACGATGACACCGCGATGATTGTCGTATTGGAAATCAAAAACCAGTCCCCGAAATCTGTCTCCCGAAAATTCTTCTTTTGGCGCAGGCACTCGCCGAATAATTTCCTTGAGAAGCTCCGACACTCCCTCGCCTGTTTTTCCGGAGCACTCCAAGACTTCTGACTCGGGGCATCCAAGTAACTTTGCCACTTCGGCTCTGACTTCCGGAATCCGAGCGAGGGGAGAATCAATTTTACTCACGACGGGAATAATGGCGAGACCGAGCTCTTTTGCCATTCCCAAAGTGGAAAGAGTTTGCGCCTGCACACCCTGCGTGGCATCAACGAGCAAAAGACAGCCCTCGACTGCTTTTAACGCTCTTGAAACTTCGTAATAGAAATCTATGTGGCCGGGAGTATCGATGAGATTGAGAACGTATTCTTGTCCTTCGCTACGCTCGGGACCATTAGGATGCCAGAGCATCCTTACGGGTTGCATTTTAATAGTAATCCCTCGTTCGCGTTCAAGCTCCATGGAGTCAAGCACCTGTTCTTTCATTTTCCGCTTTTCTATGGTGCCCGTGATTTCAAGCATTCTGTCAGCGAGAGTGCTTTTGCCGTGGTCAATGTGGGCGATAATGACGAAATTTCTGATGTGTTTAAGGTCCATGACTTCTATACTAGCAGAAAAATGAAAAACCCGCGCATTTTTCTCTAAATTTGGTCAAAATTTTCCCCACTTTCCCTTGTAAAAAACTTAAAAGAGGCGTACAATAGAGAAAATTATGGATTCAGTAATCGGGATTCCCTTAAACGTTTTTATTTTCATTTCCCTCTATTTCGAGGTCTTTTTGATGATAACTTATCTCGAAAGACGCAAATCTATTTCGCATGAGGAGACGCGAATATCCACATCAGTCCTTCCCACAGTCTCCATAATTGTCCCCTGCTTTAATGAAGAAAAAACTATTTCGGGAACAATCGAGTCCTTGCTAAGGCTGGACTACCCGAAAAAACTGCTCAAGATTCTCGTCGTTGACGATGGAAGCACAGACAAAACATTTGAAGCGCTTCAAAAATACGAAAGCGAGCCAAACATTGAAATTCTCAGAAAAGATAACGGTGGAAAATACACCGCATTAAACTTAGGATTAGAAAAAGTGACATCAGAGCTTGTTGGCTGTCTCGATGCCGACTCGTATGTTCAGTCCGACGCCTTGAAAAAAATAGTCGCTTATTTCGAGGATTCAGGCACGATGGCGGTAACTCCTTCTATTCGAGTCCACAATCCAAAAAATATTCTTGAGCGAATTCAAAACATCGAATACAGCTATGGCAATTTTGTTCGAAAAATGATGAGCCATATGAACGCGATTTATGTGACGCCAGGGCCCTTCTCTATTTTCAGAAAGGAGGTCTTCGAAAAGCTCGGCAATTACAAGACTGCTCACAAAACTGAGGACATCGAGATTGCCCTTCGCATGCAAAGCAACAAGTATAAAATAATGAACTGCCACAAAGCGTTTGTGGACACTATTACGCCAAAGACATTGAAAACCCTATATAGGCAGAGACTTCGCTGGACTCACGGCTTCATAAAAAACGCGATGGACTATCGCTCTCTTTTTTTCAATAAAGAACACGGCAATTTGGGGCTTCTGGCGCTCCCCCTCGCACCTGTCTATATTTTGTCTGCCCTCTATCTTATGTTTGCTTTACTCTACAGCATGGGAGAGAGACTCGTGGACTATATAATAAAACTCTCAGTCATCGGTTTCGAACCAAAATGGCCTATTCTTTCTTTCAACTGGTATTTTGTAAACACTGACACGATGACTTTTCTTTTTATCGTATCAATTGTCCTTTTATCCGCCATCATCATTCTCGGTCATAGATTCACGGAGAAAAAGATTAACGTTTTGGATTTTTTTTATACATTTACTCTATACGGACTTATCTCCCCAAGCTGGTTGTTGGTTTCTATTGGCAAGGTCATTTTCGGAAAAAATGTTGAATGGAAATAAATTACTCTCGATGACTCTTTTAGAGCGACTCGCTTTGACGACTAAGAGAACTTACATTGTGTGTAGTAATCTATTGTTAAAAGTAAAGTTGGCTCAAAATGGTCTTTATTGTAGAATAGTGTGGACCAATTAATTTATTCGCATTAAAAATAGAAATATGAATGTAGAGACATCTAGAGAAGGCGCCGAAATGACCACCAAAGAGAGACTGGAGCAAATCGAGCAAGACGTCGCGACACTTAAAGCGAGGGCCGATCAAATGCGAAAAGAAATGGAAACATCAGTCATGGAAAAAGTGACTGACCAGGAAACTCTTCGAGCAAGATCAATCGAACTCGATGTACTTCAAAAGTCGGCACAAGCCACTCTCAAATCGCTCTCGCCTTTGAGAGAACTAGAGGGTTTGAAAGATAACCCTGAATTTATACAGTACGTCACTGAAACTGTGTCGCTCGCTAAAGATTTGATCGTGAAACAGGAAAAAGTTAACCGAGAAATTGCAGGAATTGTGGCATATCCCGGTGTTATGGAAACAATCCATGAAGAGGCAAACGTGGCAAACCAATCTATCGATAAAAAACGGAAAACAGAAGCCCTGTTAGTGGAATTTCAAAAAGATGCGGAAGTTTTTACAGATGCAGTTAGTGCATACACGGAGCGCTATAATGGTAATTTTAAAAAACGAGCTGAAATAGATACAGCTGTTGGTGAAGAGGTTAAGAAGTGTGAAAAAGTAATTGATGACGCTTTGCAAATGTTTGACTCAAAAAAGGGTGAGGTTGGGGTGACATTGAGGGCCATGCGCGCCTCTATTTTGAATCGGTCGGATGGAGTAACAATAGAAAACTTGATGGAAAACCTTGCAAAAGTCAAGAAATCATTGGGATTATTTAAGGGTAAATACAAAAAGGCAATAGATTATGTTCTTTCGAAGAAAAAGAGCGTCTTCGAGCCTTTCCAAATTGCTTTAAAAGCTGAAAAAGATTGGCCCAAGGAAATAACTGAAATTGAAGCACAAAGAAAACAGCTGGAGGAAATGTATCACTCATTGGGCAAAAAATTTGATTCTCTCGATGAGGGAGTACGATACCGCACGGTAAACGATTTAGCTGGAAAAAAATCAATGACTATTCCTTATCAGCAGTTTCAAACTGTTGTGGAATCTTTTCATAATATTCACGAAGTGGCATATAAATAATAAAGTGTCCCTCCTTTTTATCAACATTCTCTCCTTCCTCTACAGGAAATGGGGTAAGAGTGGTAATTTTTCGTATTTTCGCCCGTACCGGACGTACCGAAGGCAGTAGTTCGGTACGGGCAGGCAGGCCCGAACGTGACTTTCGGTTCGGGCGGGTGTATATTCGTACTTTGTTTCAATTTTAAATTCCCGGAGCAGAAAATGACATCGGAGGAGGAATGTAGTATAAATAGCAGATAGAGGAGTATTGAAATTTAATAACTGATAATTTAAGAGTGGCATAATGCTCCAAAAGAGTGATGTCATTTTTCGCAACAGGATGAGAAACATTGACTGGAAAAAGTATCTGATCGTTTTTCTGATAACAGCGATTATTTTCTATACCGCCATTATATTGAGCTCTTATTTCAACAATAAGAGAGTGGTGAACGTGCGGACTATCGAGGACAAAATCTCAATCGACATTCTCTCTTCCGAAACGCAATTCTCTCTTCTGGCTGAATCTTCCTGTAAAGAAGTGAATACTTCTTTCCTGTTTCAGGAGTTGAACTCGCTGGCGGAAAAAATCGAGTACAATGAGAGAAATTTGAGCGGAAGCGACGAAATTGTAAGCCTTAAAAAGTATTACTCAATCCTCGAGATCAAGGATTATCTCCTCATGAAAAAAGTGAGCGAGCGATGTGGGCTCACACCCGTCTTTATCCTGTATTTTTACGGAAGCGAAGAGAAATGCCCCGATTGCGTGAAAGAAGGATATGTCCTAAGCGAGCTCCGCGAAAAACATCCGGAGCTACGACTGTACTCGTTCGACTATAATCTCGATTTTTCCGCCCTCCGCGCCCTCATTTCCATTTACAAAGTGCCCGATAGCCTCCCTGCTCTTGTCATCGGAGAAAAAGTCTACACGGGCTTCAAGAGCCTCGAGGACATAGGCAAAATCGAACCCGCGCTCAAAGAAAAAATCGCAACCTCGACTTCGGCCACTTCCACACCGAAAATTATTCCTAAAAAAAGATAGCCGGCCTGCGAGAATGAAATCAAACAAAACTCTAAAGGAAGTCGTCACTTTTATCTCCGTCGGCGCAACAAACACCGGAATAGATTTTCTCATCCTAAATATTCTGCTGATTACTTCTCAAATGACCGGCGCCCTTAGCTATACCCTATTTAAATCAATCTCCTTTACAGTAGCGGCTGTCAACAGCTTTTTTCTGAACAAACATTTCACATTTTCTTACAAAGAAATTTCATCAAATATTTTTTTCAAATTCTTTCTTATTTCTATCATCAGCTTTTTTATCAATGTCGGCACGGCATCAAGCCTCTATGTCCTTCTGTCTCAAGCGCACTTTGGCCACCATGTTATTCTCGGGAACATAAGCGCGCTCGCCGGAACTGTCGTGGCGCTTTCGATAAACTTTTTAGGTTACAAATTTCTTGTGTTTAAAAAAAATGACGTTCCAGCAAATTAAATTGAGGACGAAATCTATTATAGTCTCGCCGGATCGGGCGCTCATGCTTATAATTCTTTCTGTTTCTCTCATTTTGATGCTGATTTACATTTTCAGGCCAACTATCATTTGGTGGGATTCTTCAATCTATATCGGCATGGGAAAATGGCTTTTTTCTCATGGGGGAGTGGGCTATTTTGAGCCTTCTAGACCTCTCCTCTGGCCATTTGTACAGGGGCTTATATGGAAAGCTGGGATCGACAATCAGATAACTTCGAGAATCCTTGAAGTTTTTTTTGCTCTCGGTGCCATTTACGTTATTTATCTAATTGGCGAAAGAGTTAAATATGGCTCCGGAATAATTGCTGCTGCCCTGCTTTCCGTGACTCCATTTTTCTTTAGCTTCACCAATGTCGGTCTTACTGATATTCCGACGATTTTTTTTACTCTCCTTGCTTTTTATCTTTTACAAAAAGACCTCATGGTTTGGTCAGGATTTTTTGCTGGCCTTGCTTTTCTTTTTCGTTTTCCCCACGCTCTCTTTATCATCTCAATTTTTCTATTTTTCGCCACTGAATTTGTTATCGAAAGAAATTTTACGACTACGATTAAAAGAGCTCTGCGTTTCGGCATTGGGTCTGCGATTTTGGGGATTCCTTTTTTTATTTCAAACTATATTCTCTATGGGGACATTCTGTTTCCTCTTAAGGCAGGTGTTGTCCTTGTCGGAATTGACCCGATTCTCCAGTCTCAATATTTCTACTATGTGACAAATATCCTGTCGCAAAATCGCCTCCTCATTTTTGCACCTTTGGCTCTCATCCCACTCCTGCGGAAATCGTGGAGGGAAAACTTGAAAGAACGGAAGCATCTGATTGCCATTTTTTTGATTGCTCTTACATATATAGTCTATTTCTCGCATACTCCGCACAAGGAAATACGCTACGCCATAGGATTCCTACCATGGATTGCTCTTCTTACTGGCATCGGAATTAGCTCTCTCAACTTCGGAAAGAAAACACTTTTAGTTCTCGTAACGGCCGGTTGCATTTGGCTCGAAATAGGAAACATCAACCATATCAAGGGAGAGTTACCACTCGAGCCAGAAAGAAGTGATTACTACGAATTTTTTAAAAACAAGAATGGAAAAAAGGTCATCACATCGTCTCCCATGATTTTGTCGGTATCTGACGTGAAATTGATTGGCGTATTTGATGCCTGGGACGGCATTCTCGGAAGCTATACATCGCAAAAGGAAAATTCCGACTATATCGCACTCGACACCTGCGGACTATCCTGCTCGGACGGCAACTGCGCTTCGAAAGACATTCTTCTTTCGAAATTGAAAAACGAAGCGACAGTAGAGCTCGAACGAACGGTAGGAAATTGTAAACTTTCGATTTATAAGGTTAAATAAAATTACTTATGAAAATACCCTCTAAAATCCCCGAGAATGGGTTCTACTATCATTACAAACACGATCCTAATAGTACCGTAAATAATTATGCCTATGAGTTTATTGGAGTCGGGTGTCATACGGAAGAAGACTGCCGAAAAGAAGATTCGAACATGGCTGTATACCGACCGCTTTACGAATCATCTGCTTACAACGCGGGAAAATTTTTTGATTTAAGACCTCTCTCTATGTGGATGGGAGATGTCACAAAAGATGGTAAGACTTTTCCGCGATTCAGCAAAATTACTGAAATAAATACTATTACGGAGCTCACGAAAGTTAAAGATATGATGTATCCTTAGAAAAATAATGTCGAATTTTGGAGTATCTTTATGACACTGCTAGAACCTACTTTATCAAAAATTCTTAAAGTTTGAAAGTTCCGCGTTCCGTGACTAATCTCCATTCCGCCACGCCACAGCATCCGCTCCACAACACGCCAGAGGGCGTGCTGTTCCGCTTCTGCTGTGTCGTCCCGCTCTCGCCTCACCACCGATCCATTCTTTTTTGTTTGGCGCGATTCTGATTTTCTTTTTCGGTATGGCGGTGGTGTGGCGAGGGACGGGTTTCTCCTTGAGGGAGAAACTGGCGGAATTCACTCGGTGGTAATTTCTTTATTCGTGGTGCTAAAAATGGACTCGGTTTTGCGAAACTATTTTTTGGGGAAAGGATTCGCAAAACCGAGACTAATTTTGTTTTTGCATTTTGTCCGCGCGGAGGAGGGGTTTGGGGAGGAATCCGCGCGGGCTTTCTGATTTCGTTTTTGGTGGGGCGGGCTA
>JBDTMN010000015.1 GCA_039934295.1 Candidatus Taylorbacteria bacterium
GCTGACGCCAAGCTTGGGAGCGATTTCTCCATTCTTAAATCCTACTGCAATTTGCGCCAGAACTTCTGATTCTCTTTGAGTCAGACGGGCTTTCGGGATGTTTCTCGCGGATACCACCGCGACATTCAATTCGTCATTCCCACAGGCCGTTAAGAATGAAGCGAATTTTTTCAGCACAGAGAGTTCTGCAAGCGTGAGTCTAGATTTCATTTTTTGTCTTGGGTTTGGGAGCTTTCTCTATAGTAAACGCCGACATATTTATGTCAATAACCGTCAACGTTCCTTTTTTTTTGACCCTTTTTTCATGAAGTGCTAGAATAACGCAAGCAGGCAGAAACGTAATAACGGTCAACGGTTCTTTACTGCGGAATTATTAAGATTTGTTAGTAAAAAAAATTATGGAACAAGACGCACAGTTTTTGGAGTATGTTATTAAAGCGCTAGTCGACAATCCGAATGATGTCAAGATTACTCGAACAGTTGACGAGATGGGAGTGTTGCTCACACTCGGAGTCAGTTCTGCTGACATGGGCAAGATTATCGGACGAATGGGCAACACCGCCAAGGCAATCCGCACGCTCCTTAGAGTTGTCGGAATGAAGAATAACGCGCGAGTGAACCTAAAAATTAACGAACCCGAGGGAGCCCCGCCTCGCCCTATGCGAACGGACAAGACGATTGATGAGTCGCTCGATGATTTGAAGATTTGAGACAGCTTCTAGCTGTTAGCTACTAGCTTTTAGCTTTCGGAATAGATAGGAACAAAAAGCCGTCCGCCTTAGGCGGACGGCTTTTGTGTTGACAACCGGCAAATTTCTATTAAGGTAAATAGTGGCTCAACACGAACAAATAAAAAAAAATATGAACATCATCATTCACGGCTCAACAGGTCGCATGGGGCGGGCATTGCTTGCTTGCAGTGCAAACTATTCAGACATCGCGGTCGTAGGCGAGATTCATCGAAATTCAATCAACGAGAATTGGAGTCAATACGAAGAGAATTGCATTTTGAGGGCAGATGTTGTGGTTGACTTCAGCATACCTGCGGCTACGCCGGTAATCTCGGAGATATGCGCGAGTTATAAAAAGGCGATTGTCATCGGAACGACGGGTCACAACAGGGATCAGCTCCAATACATTAAACGTCATGCGAATTTCATCCCAATCGTCATGGCATCCAACTTCTCGATTGGCGTCAACGTTTTGTTTGTTCTTGTGAGGGAGGCGGCAAAAATTCTGGGACCGGGATTTGACCTTGAAATCATCGAGATGCATCACCGGTTCAAGAAGGATGCCCCAAGTGGCACGGCTAAAACGTTGACCGAAATACTGAAAGATGTGCGCGATCGGCAAATTGCTAAGAGCACTGACCTAAGACAGTTTGGAACGTCCACACAGACAAGAAATGGTCGCGAGGGAATTACTGGTGAACGTCCGAGAAATGAAATCGGAATTCATTCTGTCCGAGGGGGTGATGTTGTCGGTGACCATACGGTCATTTTTGCGGGAGATGGTGAACGTGTCGAACTAACGCACAAGGCCTCGAGCCGTGACGCGTTCGCCAACGGTGCCCTGCTGGCCGCAGAGTGGGTCGTTCATCAAAAGCCTGGCTTCTACGACATGCAGGACGTGCTTGGGCTACCGAAGTAGTCTTATACACATCTCTGCATAGGTATGACCGCGCACTAGAAGTCGCGGTTTTTTTATGCGCTTTTGACACTGACTGCTCAAGGAGTATACTTCAAAGTTAGTACAACCAGAAAGAGAGGAGGAAAAACCGTGAATGAAGTTATGTCCTGTGCATTAGAGTTGCCATTTGGGCTCAAGATTACCTGCAAGAAATGCAAGAAGGTGCATCCAAAAAACGACAAATGCATTGTGGTCGCAGTATCAATTATGGGTCGATCATTTGTAGTTGCGGGAGAGCAAATGGCCAAGTGCGATTGTGGAAATCGCTTGCCAACCTTTATGCACTTTCCTACTGTGGAAGAGGCGAAGGAGCTTTGCGCACGCATCGAAGCTCGACTGAAGGACGAAAGCGGGGGGACGGTTGATTTCGTCGAGTTTATCGCGGTTCCCCAGCTAAAGCTTTTCCCGGTCTTCTCACAAAATTAACTGGCATCTCGCCAAAAACACAAATCCGTGGTATCGTAGAGCCACGGTTTTTTTTATCTCTCATTTTCATTGTTTTTCCTGTACTATCATTTATCCACTATTAACGATCCCCGATGACCTTTCATGTAATCACCCTATTTCCAAAAACATTCGACTCTTATTTAGGGGAGTCTATTTTGAAGCGAGCGATTGAGGATAAGAAGATAAAAATTGAATTTTATAATCCGCGCGACTTCGTGATTAAACCAAAAGGAAGGAAGCTCACCTATTCGGAAAAAAGAGTTGATGGCAGGCCATACGGCGGTGGCCCGGGGATGGTTATAGAAGCCCTACCAGTCATACGGGCCGTGGAAAGCGCAAAGGTAAAGGTAAAAAATAAGAGTCTGAAGATACTTTGGCTAAGCCCGTCGGGAAAACAGTTTACGACCGAGTACGCAAAAAAAACTGCTCAAAAATATGAGCATGTGATTATCATTTGTGGGCGATATGAGGGAATTGACGCACGCGTAAAAAAAATATGCAAAGTTGAAGAAGTATCAGTCGGCCCATTTGTTCTTACCGGAGGAGAATTGCCCGCGATGCTCATTATTGATGTGATGGCTAGGCAGATAGAGGGAGTCTTGGGAAATTTTAGCTCTCTCGAAGAATCGCGAGTTTCGAGTTCTCTCGCATATACAAGGCCTGAAGTTCTCGTCTATAAAAAGAAAAAATATCGAGTGCCCAAAATACTTCTTTCAGGTCATCGGGCAAAAATTGAAGAGTGGAGACTTAATCAAAAATCTTGACAAGATAATCGTCGAGCTCGCGCTGGTCCAAATCATAAAAATTCTTGTGGTCCCTGTTTAAATCGTGGGCGAGATCTTTTCCGACAAACCTAAAGTGCCAGGGTTCGAACTGATAGTACGAATTGCCTTTCGGGTACGAAAGTATGAAACCGTATTTATAAGCGTTGCGCGTGAGCCATTCATACTCGGGAGTATTTTCAAAGGCAACCGTTAGCGCCCCGTTCATCGCCGGAGTGATAAAGTCTACGGCAGTTCCCAGCTGATGCTCGGAGTACCCTTGGTCGGCTGAAAACTGATTAGCCGAGCCTGCTCCGTAAATTACCGAATAACTTGACTTCAGATTGGCCTGTATGCCGAAAGACCGATAAGCAGAAATAATCTGTAGCGTCACCCTGTCATTTTCGGCTTCGTCTAAGAGGTCGTCAAGATAGTCTGACACATTATCCAGAATCTCCTGGGGCTTATTTTTATCGAAGAGATATCTTGAATCTATAGATACAAGTTTTGGTGGCGCGTAATTCTCGTTCAGAAAATACACCTTGGAGTATTTTTTTAACAGCTCCGGATCCGTTTCGGTTAATTTTTTCAGCGTAGAAACCGTTCTTGATATTTTTTTGTTCGCGCTTTTAAGCGAATTATTTAAGTCCTGCTCTTCAACCAACCTCTCTTGAAGCCCATCTTTCTCGATTTTCATATTGGAGAAATTATCTTCCACGCCTTTAAGCGTGGTTTCGAGTTCGGCAATTTTAGATTGAGAAAGCAGGTACTGCTTGTGAAGCGAAGCGTAGAGATACATGCCGTACACGCAGACCGCTACGACAATCACCGCGTACAAAAGATGTTTTTTTGACGGCTTTTTCGGCAAATGAGGCAATAGCTCTTTCATTCAATGATTCTAGCATATTTATGCATTGCTGCCATGCCGGTTTTAACACCTAGCGCATCTGCCTTAAAATGGAAAAATATGTCTAGGGATTTTCGTAATTGTTTTTTCCTGTTCCGAATATAGTATAATAGTGAGAACCATTTTATTCAATAAAAAAAATGATATGAAAAAATATTCTATACTAACCTTTTTGTTCGCGTGTTTGGTTTCAGTCTTTTTTTACTCGCCGAGCTATGCAAGAGCGGAGTTCTCTTCTACTCCTGATAGCAACATACCCATAACTGACGGGACGGTCAGTGCCGTCGTGGCCAATAGTTCTGGTACATACATAGGAGGCACATTTACCCATGTGGGTAGTACGGTTTCTGGAAATGGAGTCCCCATTGTAACTTCTACTGGCCTCCCTGTGTCCACATTCCCAAAAGTAAACGGAACCATATCCTCGGTTGTTTCGGACCGAAACGGTGGTTGGTATATTGGAGGAGCCTTTACCCAAGTGGGAACAGAAACACGCAACAGACTAGCTCATATTTTACCCGATGGCACTGTTGACCCAAATTTCAATCCTGATATGAGCGGTACTGTTGTAGCCCTCGCACTCTCTCCTGATGGAGCCACACTCTACGCCGGAGGCGGTTTCACCACTGTCGGAGGAGCACCCTACAATAATCTAGCAGCTATAAACACCGCGGATGGAATAGCTACATCTTTCAATCCGAACATGAGCAGTACCGTAAGTGCCCTCGCTCTTTCTCCTGATGTAGGAACTCTCTACGCTGGTGGCTTTTTCACCACCGTTGGAGGAGCACCCTACAATCGTCTGGTGGCTATAAACACCTTGGATGGAATAGCTATATCAACTTTTATTAATCCGAATATGAACAATGCCGTTGTAGCTCTAGCTCTTTCGGGAGATGGAACGAAACTCTACGCCGGTGGCAGATTCACCACCGTCGGAGGAGCACCCTACAATAATCTAGCGGCTATAAACACCTCGAATGGAATAGCTACATCTTTTAATCCGAACATGGGCAGTACGTTTATTGGTGTGTCTGCCCTCTCTCTTTCTCCTGATGGAGCGACACTCTACGCTGGAGGCCAGTTCACCAACGTTGGAGGACCAATCCACTATTATCTAGCGGCTATAAACACCGCGGATGGAATAGCTACATCTTTCAATCCGAATCTGAACAATTTTGGTTTTGTTTCAGCCCTCGCACTTTCTTCGGATGGAACGAAACTGTATGCCGGAGGCCAGTTCACCACAGTCGGAGGAGCACCCTACAATTTTCTAGTAGCCATAAACACCTCGGATGGAATAGCTATATCAACTTTTAATCCTAGTGTGAACAGTTCTGTGGGCGCCCTCGCTCTTTCTCCGGATGGAGGAACGCTTTACGCTGGAGGCAATTTCACTATTATCGGAGGTATTGTTCGCAATAATCTGGCGCATATTCTCCCTGACGGCACGGTTGACCCTAACTTCAATCCGAATATGAGCGGTATAGTAAGTGCCCTCGCACTTTCTCCCGATGGAACGACACTGTACGCTGGAGGACAATTCACCACCGTCGGAGGAGCACCCTACAATCGTCTGGTGGCTATAAACACCGCGGATGGAATAGCTATATCTTTCAATCCGAACATGAACGGTGGCGTAAGCGCCCTCGCTCTTTCTTCGGATGGAGCCACACTCTACGCCGGAGGTAGTTTCACCACCGTCGGAGGAGGAGGAGCACCCTACAATCGTCTGGCGGCCATCAACACCGCGGATGGAATAGCTACATCTTTCAATCCGAACATGAGCAGTACCGTAAGTGCCCTCGCTCTTTCAGGAGATGGAGGAACGCTCTACGCTGGAGGATTATTCACCACTGTCGGAGGAGTTACTGCCTACAATCGTTTGGCGGCTATAAACACCTCGAATGGAATAGCTACATCTTTCAATCCGAATATGAACAATGGCGTATTGGCCCTCGCTCTTTCTCCGGATGGAGGAACTCTCTACGCTGGTGGCTTTTTCACCACCGTTGGAGGAGTTACTGCCTACAATCGTTTGGCAGCTATAAACACCTCGGATGGAATAGCTACATCTTTCAATCCGAATATGAATAATCAGGTAAACGCCCTCGCTCTTTCAGGAGATGGAGGAACGCTCTACGCTGGAGGATTATTCACCACTGTCGGAGGAGTTACTGCCTACAATCGTTTGGCGGCTATAAACACCTCGGATGGAATAGCTACATCTTTCAATCCGAATATGAACAATAGTGTTTCAGCCCTCGCGCTTTCTTCAGATGGAACGAAACTGTATGCTGGAGGCGATTTCACCACTGTCGGAGGTAATCCTGAATTTCAAAATTTCGTTTCCTTCAGCGCAATCCCAGAAGAACCTGTCCCCACTCCCACCCCATCAAGAAGGAGAAGCTCAAGTGGCGGTCGCAGTGCTAACTTCATCCCTCAATCTCCTTTGCCATCAAACGCTCCAACCTGCGCCTCGGGATATACCCTGATTCCATTTCCTGCTAATCCTTCAGGATACATGTGTAGTCCAAATGCGTCGGGAATTGCTCCAGTTGTGGAGATTACTCCGGGAATAGGACTCCCACCTGTTCTCACCCCGCTTTCCTTCACCCGTAATCTTGGTTCGGGATCAGTGGGAAGCGATGTAAAACTCCTTCAGCAATACTTAAATTCCAAAGGATTCACGCTTGCTCTTGTGGGCGCAGGTTCTCCAGGCAATGAGACCACTTTCTTCGGCATGCTGACCCGAACCGCGCTTTCTAGGTTCCAGCTGGCTCATGGCATCACGCCTCCCGTAGGATTCTTCGGACCGATAACAAGGGGGTTTATCCTCCGTCCATAGTTGTCGCCACTTTCTGTGGAGATGGAATATAATCGACCAAATGAAAGGAGAACTCACTAAGCATTCAGGAACAAACTGACTCCGCTTGAAGTGTTAACAGGTTCAGATTACCATGTGTCTAAATTACCAACAGGGTGCAGAAATGGGCGGGGTTATTCACAGGGTTGACAATCAAATAGACTAGGTATATACTCGTATTTAACTTACTGCGAGATTGTGTTACGACTTGATTCGGACCCTTTTTACGAGTTGCCTCTCACATTTTTTTAAATGTGGGGCTTCATAAAAGAGTAGTCTTGCAAACTCAAGAGCAATAAAATAAAAAGCCAAATAGAACCTGACTTGAGCGGGGGCTGTTTTATTTGTGTTGATGCTGGTGCTCTCTCGGGCAACTAAATTTAACTTTTAAGTTTCGAATAATCGCAAAAGTCTCTAAGAAGTGCAACTTTCCAATATAAACGATTCAGTCGGGTGTTATAAGTCATGCTATACATACTATGGAAAAAACAATAAACGAAACTGTGGAGAACGGACTAAGAGAGAAAAAATATTTTGGTCGCTACAAGGAACCTTTGACCGAGGTGCCTAATCTCGTTGAGTCCCAAGTTACTTCATTCAAGTGGCTTATTGAAAAAGGTCTTGCTGAAATTTTTAGCGAATTTTCTTCAATTAAAGATTATGCTGGGAAAAAATTTGAGCTCGATTTCACGGATTTCAAGTTGTCGTCGGCAAAATACGATGAATATTTTGCAAAAAATAACAAGCTTTCCTATGAGGCGCCCTTGAAAGCTACTGTGAGGCTTAAGAACAAGACGCTTGGCGTAGAAAAATCACAGGAAATATTTCTGGCTGATTTTCCTCTCATGACTCCCCACGGCACATTTGTGATAAGCGGAATCGAGCGCGTCATCGTGCCCCAGCTTGCCCGTTCGTTCGGAGTTTTTTTCACGGAGGAGGAAATCAAGGGAAAAAAGTTTTTTGGAGCGAAAATAATTCCCGCCCGTGGTGCCTGGATTGAGATTGAAACCGACCCCGACGGATCTATGTACGTCAGAATCGACCGAAAGAGAAAATTTTCCGTCGCTTCTCTTTTCCGTATACTGGGCGCTCATACCGATGAGAAGCTTCGTGCCCTGTTTAAGGAAAATCCCATCGCAAAAACATATATTGACGCGTCAATTGCGAAGGACCATGCGAAAACGGTTGATGAGGCATATCTCGAGATACACAAAAGACTTCGCGACGGCGAGTTGGGAACGGTGGCAAACGCGAAAGAGTTTATTGACTCGATTTTAGGGCCGGAACGTTATGATATTTCGAAAGTCGGGCGTTTTCGATTTAATAAGCGATTCGATAAGAGCATGGATGCGAAGGAACTCGAGCGGAAAACAATTTCGTTGGACGACGTTGCTACAATCATTACACACATATCAACGCTAAATACAACCGAAGGGGCTAATGCCGACGACATCGACCACCTAGGGAGCAGACGTGTTCGATATGTCGGGGAATTGCTTCAGCAAAAAATACGAGTCGGAATGTCGCAGATCAAGAGAAATATCCAGGATAGGATGTCCACGGTAGAGCCCGATTTTACACAGCCCCTGCAATTCATTTCTCCAAAACCGCTTCAGGCTAGGCTCAAGGAATTTTTCACCACAAACCAACTCTCGCAGTTCATGCAACAGGAAAATATCCTGACGGAACTTGAGCACTTAAGGACGCTTTCGGCATTGGGGCCTGGAGGCCTTACCAGGGAGCGCGCGGGATTTGAAGTAAGAGATGTTCATCCTTCGCACTATGGCAGGCTTTGCCCGATTCATACCCCTGAAGGTCCGAACATCGGACTCATTTTGCGGTTGGCGACCTACGCGCGGATAAATGATTTCGGAATGATTGAAACTCCCTATGCAAAAGTAAAAAATGGAGTGATTACAAAAGAGATTGTGTACATGAATGCTCTCGAGGAGGAAAATCATAAGATTGCCCACGCGGCGATTTCATATGACGAGTCTTCAATGATTGAAAGCGCCGAGGTAGAGGTTCGAATCAACGGAAGACCCAGTCTCGTCCCAAAGGAAGAGGTTGACTTAATCGATGTTGGAACCAATCAGGCGTTTTCTGTGGCGACATCGATGATTCCGTTTTTAAATCATGATGATGCCAACAGAGCGCTCATGGGCTCTAACATGCAGAAGCAGGCTACTCCTTGCGTCATACCCGAGGCGCCCCTTGTTGCTACCGGCATCGAAGAAAAGGCTGCCCGCGACTCGGGGCGCGTTCTCATTTCAGAGGAAGAGGGAGTCGTGACGTATGTGGATTCGACAAAAATTAAAATCACAAATCACAAAGGAAAAGAAAAAGAATATTCTTTAGTGTCATTTTCCCGAACCAATGGATTTACGGCGTTCCACCAGAGGCCTATTGTGAGCCTCGACCAGAAGGTGATGAAGGGCGATATTATCGCGGACACTTCTTCTTCCGCGGGAGGCCAGACGGCGCTCGGCCAAAACATTCTCATAGCATTTATGTCGTGGTCGGGGTCAAACTACGAGGATGCCATTATTCTTTCAGAACGTCTCGTGAAAAACAGCAAGTTCACCTCGATTCACATCGAGGAATTTGTGGTAAATGTCCGCGATACCAAACTCGGTCCCGAAGTTACCACTCACGATATTCCAAACGTCGGCGAATTGAAACTGAAAAATCTCGATGAAGACGGAATCGTAAGAATCGGAGCTGAAGTTCGACCCGGAGACATACTCGTCGGCAAAATTACACCCAAAGGCGAGACCCAGCTCACTCCCGAGGAAAGGCTTCTCCGCTCTCTTTTCGGAGAAAAAGCTCGCGACGTGAAAGACACTTCAAAACGAGTTGAGGGAGGAAAGCGAGGCAGAGTTATCCGAGTGAAGGTGTTTTCGAGAGAGAAGGCGGACAAGCTCGAATCCGGAATAATTAAAAGAATTCACATCGAGATAGCACAGTTACGAAACGTGTCGGTGGGTGACAAGCTTGCGGGACGGCATGGAAACAAAGGCGTGATTTCCCGCATTCTTCCCGAAGAAGATATGCCTTTTATGCAGGATGGAACAGCTGTTGACATGATTTTGACTCCGCTCGGAGTTCCTTCGCGTATGAATTTGGGGCAAATTCTCGAACTGCACCTTGGTCTTGCTGCAAACACCTTAAACTATCAGGCAATTGTTCCACCGTTTGCCGGAGCGACACATGAGGAAATCAAGGCAGAGCTTTCGAAAGCGGGATTTAGTCCGAACGGAAAGATGAAGCTTTTTGACGGTAGAACAGGACGCGAATTTAATCAGGAGATTGCGGTGGGATACATGTATATTTTGAAACTCCATCATATGGTGGAGGATAAAATTCACATGCGTTCAATCGGACCGTATTCTCTCATCACCCAACAGCCTCTCGGCGGTAAAGCGCAGGGAGGGGGTCAGCGGTTCGGAGAGATGGAAGTCTGGGCGCTCTTGGGTCATGGGGCGGCATACACACTGCGGGAAGTTTTGACTGTAAAATCAGATGATATTATCGGCCGTTCCGCGGCTTTCGATTCAATTGTGAAAGGAGAAAAAATCCGCGAGTCGAATATTCCGGCGTCATTTAACGTGCTTCTCAATAATCTTCGGGGGCTGGCTTTGAACGTCGAACTCGATGAGGAAGATGGCGATGAATCCCGTAGTAGGAATTAAAACCAAGCTTCGGTTCAATAAATTCCAATATAATTATGAAAACTAAAAACATACATATAAACGATTTCAGCACAATCACCCTAAAGCTTGCCTCACCCGCCAAAATTGCGGAGTGGTCTTACGGTGAAGTCACGAAGCCGGAAACAATAAATTACCGCACACAGCGAAGTGAGAAGAGCGGACTTTTCGACGAAAAGATTTTCGGCCCCGACAAGGATTTTGAGTGCTACTGCGGAAAGTACCGAGGCATACGATACAAGGGCATCGTCTGCGAGAAATGCGGTGTAGAAATCACACGTTCAATTGTGAGGAGAGAGAGGATGGGGCACATCGAGCTCGCCACACCCGTCGCGCATATCTGGTTTTTGCGCAGTATGCCGTCCCGCATCGGTCTCGTGATGGGTATGTCCACTGCTGACCTTGAGAAGGTCATCTACTTCGGCGGTTACATAATCACGTCCTTAAATGAGGAAGAGAGATCATCAATTTTGAGAGATCTTGATTCGGAATATAAGACCAAGGTGAAAAATCTTCAGGATGACAAATCTGTGGAGGCATTGAAGGAGCTCTTGGTGAACGCAAAAAAAGAAATCGAGCTTATTCAGGAGGGCGTAGTTTTGGACGAGGTGCAGTACCATGAGTATTCACTCAAATTCGGAACCCTCTTTGAAGCGGAAATAGGCGCTGAAGCCATCTACACGATTTTAAAAAAACTTGACCTCGTAAAGCTCGAAAAGAAGCTCACCAAAGACTACGAGACGGCGGGTTCCATTGAAAAAGATAAAATCAACAAAAGATTAAGTCTGCTTAAATCCATGATTCAGGCGGAAATTCGCCCAGAATGGATGTTCCTCACCAATATTCCGGTTATTCCTCCTGCACTACGGCCCATGGTTCCCCTTGACGGCGGACGCTATGCAAGCTCCGACGTCAATGACCTCTACCGAAGGGTCATCAATAGAAATAATCGGTTGAAAAAACTTAAGGAGATTAACGCGCCCGATGTTATTTTGCGGAATGAAAAAAGAATTTTGCAGGAAGCGGTGGATTCGCTCATAGACAACTCGATTCGACACGGCAACAATAATGCGGGTGCACTTAATCAAGCTCAAAGACGACCCCTAAAATCCCTCTCGGACAACCTAAAAGGCAAAAGAGGCCTGTTCAGAGCAAACCTTCTTGGAAAACGAGTGGACTATTCGGGTCGTTCGGTCATTGTCGTCGGTCCCGAACTCAAGTTGAATCAGTGCGGATTGCCTAAGCATATGGCGCTCGAGCTTTTTAAGCCGTTCGTTATTTCGCAACTTTTGAAGCGTGAGCTGGCTTTCAACATAAGAGGCGCTGGGAGACTCATTGACGACGATATTCCCGAAGTCTGGGCGATTCTCGAGGAAGTCATTTCCGATAAATACGTTCTTCTTAACCGCGCTCCCACTCTCCACCGGCTTGGTATCCAGGCATTTAAGCCGATTCTTATCGAAGGAAATGCAATTCAGGTTCACCCTCTCGTTTGCACCGCTTTCAACGCTGACTTTGACGGAGACCAGATGGCTGTCCATGTTCCGCTTGGAGAAGAGGCACAGATTGAGGCGAAGGAAATCATGGCTGCCGACAAAAATATTTTGAAGCCGGGCTCTGGTGAACCTACCGTTACGGGAAAACTTCTCGACATCATTTTGGGTTGCTACTGGATGACCAAGGACGTAAAAGGAGAGAAGGGGAGCGGAAAATATTTCGAAAGCCCTCAAAGCGCTATCATTGCCTATAATTTCGGTGAGGTAGCTCCCCGTGCCAAGATTCACATTCTGCCAACCCAGGAGGAAAAATATAAAGAATTTGGAGGAAAAATATTCGAGACCACCGTGGGCAGGATACTTTTCAACGGTGTTCTTCCGCAGGATTATCCGTACGTGAATAAAGAGGTTCAGAGAAAAGATATGGGACTTATGGTAAACCGAATGATCAGCATCTATGGAATAGACAAAATCGCTCCGATTCTCGATAAAATAAAAGGTTTTGGCTTCAAATATGCCACCGTTTCGGGAACCACGTGGGGTATTGACGACATCTCGGAGCCTCCTGGAAAACCCGAGATAATTAAGCGCGCAAAGTCCGACGCCGAGGAGGTGTTGGAGCAGTACAATCTCGGCTTTCTTTCAAAAGAGGAACGGTTGAGAAAAAACATTGAAATCTGGCACGAAGCAAAAGGCGAGATTGAAAAATTAATCCCCGCAACTCTGGACAAAAATGGTTCTGTACATGACATGGTGAACTCCGGCGCACGAGGCTCGATCGCCCAGATTACCCAGATGGCCGGAATGAAAGGACTCATAGCAACCACCTCGGGAGAAACTATCGAATTCCCGATTGTAAGCTCGAGCAAGGGAGGACTTACTCCAATCGAATACTTCATCACTACTCACGGCTCCAGAAAAGGACTCACCGATACTGCGCTCAACACCGCTAAAGCCGGGTATCTTACCCGAAGACTGTTTGACGTGGCGCAGGACGCCATCATAACGAGTCTTGATTGTGGGACAAAGGAAGGCATCACAATTACCAAAGAAAGCGCTTCGGGGATGGAAAGCTCGATTGCAAAAAATATAAAAGGGCGAGTGCTTGCCGAGGATATCGCTTCGAGCGGAAAGGGGATTCTATTCGCCAAAGGGCATCTCCTGAACAAGGAAGATTCGGAGAAGGTTGAGGAAGAAAATATCGCGGAGGTCAAAGTCCGGTCTCCACTTACCTGTAAGACGGTGCATGGCATATGCGTCCAATGCTATGGCTACGACCTTGGAAAAAAAGAATTGGTTGAAATCGGCGAAGCGGTGGGAACGATTGCGGCGCAGGCCATCGGAGAGCCCGGGACCCAGCTCACCATGAGAACATTCCATAGCGGTGGAACCGCTTCTATAGGCGGTGATATCACACAGGGACTGCCAAGAGTCGAGGAAGTTTTTGAAAAGCGGGCTCCCAAAAATCCGGCAATCGTCAACCGGGTAAACGGCATCGTGACGGACATTAAAGATCTCGGAAAAGAAAAAGTCATCATTGTCCTTCCCGAAATTGCCGACAAGAGTAAGTCCAAGAAAAAAAGCGAGATAGAATATACAGTGAACTACAAGCGCGTGCCTCTCGTAAAAGTGGGAAGCAAAGTTCGCAAAGGCGACATTATTACGGACGGCTCGGCGAACATAGATGAGATATTCAAATTCGGCGGAAAAGAAAAAACTGAAAATTACATTATTTCAGAGGTGAGCAAGTTGTATGAGCTTCAGGGCGAAACCGTGTCTAGAAAGCACATCGAGATCATCGTCCGCCAGATGTTTTCGCGAAGGAAAATTAAAGAAGGAGGAGGCACCAAGCTATCCGCGGGAGATGTCGCCAGCATCTCGTACTTTTCTGATGAGAATGACGAGATGAAAGAGAAAGGAAATGAGGAAGCGAAGGGCGAAGCGGTGGTGATGGGTATCACGGAAATTTCCCTAAGCCGAAGAAGCTTCCTGTCGGCGGCATCATTCCAGCATACCACTCGAGTTTTGATTAACGCCGCGATACGCGGAACTGAAGATAAAATAGTCGGTCTTAAGGAGAACGTCATCATCGGCAGGCTGATTCCGGCAGGTTCCGGCTTCGAAGGAAGTCCAAAATCTAAATTGGTTGAGAAAGTGAGAGGGGAAGTCGATACTGAATAACCTATGACAGATAACTGAATGACTGAATCACAGAGGGGGAGGTTTTCTCTCATGCGTTATTAGTTATTCAGTGATGAGTTATACGTATCTATGTCTCACGTTGAGGAAATAAAAGAAAAGCTATCCGTGGAGGACGTATTGGGCTCCTACTTGAAGCTTGAAAAGGCCGGAGCCAGCTTTAAAGCGCTCTGCCCTTTTCACCATGAAAAAACGGCGTCATTTTTTATCTCGCCCGCGAGAGGCACCTACTATTGCTTCGGATGCGGAATGAAGGGCGACATCTTCTCATTTGTGGAGGAATTCGAAGGAGTTGATTTCAAGGGTGCTCTAAAAATTTTGGCAGAAAAGGCGGGCGTAAAGATCGTTTTTGAAAACCCGAAATTGAAAAGTGAAAAGGATAGGCTATTCGCGTGTCTCGAAGAAGCTACAACTTTTTTTTCGGAGACTCTCAATAGGGAGGAAAATGGCAAAATTAGGGAGTATCTTAAGGGCAGAGGCTTAACGCCGGAGACGATTCTCGAGTGGCATATCGGATTCGCCCCCCTCGATTGGCATCCGGTGCACAGCTACCTAAAGCAGAAAGGCTACACTGATTCAGAAATTGAAAAAGCAGGGCTCATTAAGAGGGCGGAGGCATCGCACGAGAAGGGCGTTCGATTTTACGACAGGTTTCGAGGCAGAATAATGTTTCCGATAAACGATTCGAGCGGAAGAGTCATCGGGTTTTCAGGGAGAATATTTCAGGATGACGGTAAGAGCGCCAAATATATAAATAGTCCCGAGACAGAGCTCTACTTGAAGTCGAGCGTCTTGTTTGGTCTCGACAAAGCCAAATCCGCGATTCGCCAAGAGGGAGAAATTATTTTGGTTGAGGGTCAGATGGATATTATTCTTTCTCATCAGGCGGGGGTCAGAAATACGGTTGCGCTTTCGGGAACGGCGTTTACCGAAAGTCACGCGAAAATAATCCATCGTTTTTCGAATAGACTTATTTTGGCGTTTGATCCTGATTCTGCGGGGGTAAAAGCCGCGCGAAGAAGCGCTGTCATCGCGCTTAGGGAGGGATTGGAAGTGAAAGCCGCGCTTTTGCCCTCGGGTGTCGACCCCGCTGATTATATTCTCCATAATTCGAAAAAATGGAAGGACATTTTGGCAAATTCCGTGAATATCGTGCATTTTTCTCTCGCGCAAATACTTTCGTCCACTGCCCAAAAAAGTAACCTTCCGAATGAAATTAAAGAGAACATCTTTCCCTTTCTTTATCCGCTTGGAAGTTCTATGGAGAGGTCGCAGTATATTCAGGAGATTGCGAAGAAGACCGGTATTTCCGAAAACGCCATTATCGAAGACTACAGGAAAGCAGAGAGGTCCTACGAGCCCGAAGGTGAAACGGGAAATCAGGGTGTGATAAGAGAAAAAAAGCTTGAGGAGAAATCGCACCGTAATCTTGTGGAAAGAAGAATATATGGCATACTGCTTTGGCAGAATTCTCTCGGGGCTCCCTCAATTGACGTAAAAAGAGTAGAAGAAACTTTGAAAAACATAATTGGCGCTCCGGGCTTTGAAAAGATGACCGATTTTTTTGCGCCGAACAAAAATGAACTCGCTTCGGAGGCGGAGGTCCTATATAATACAGCAAATACAGCGGAGGACTTGGAAGAATTATTCATGCATTTGGAGCAAGATTATTTAAAGGGAAACCTTGCGATAGAGATTGAAAAATTGAGTCTTGCGGAAAAAAACACCGATAAGGACCAGATTGCCGAGATTCTTAAAAGATGCAAGGAATTGGGGGAAAGAATACAGAAACTAGTAACCAAATGACCTATAACTAATGACTGAATAACTCAAACAAGTAAAAATTTTCTGGTTATTCAGTTATTCAGTTATTCAGTCATCAGTTATAGGTTATTAGTTCATATACTATGTCAAAAAAGAAAAAAAACAAAAAAATAAAAAGAAAAGGCAAAAAAGTTAGCAGTGCTAACAAAAGAACCGCAGAGGAGAGGGGAAGAGCGGCTCTCAAAGCTCTTCGAAAGAAAGAGATTGAGAGGCGGAGCGGTCTTTCTGCGAAAGCCACTAAAAAAGCGGAGGAGCTCGAAAAAAAATCCGACCGACTTCTCACAAAAGGCAGAGAAAAAGGGTTCGTCACTTATGACGAGATTCTTAAGGAATTTCCGACTGTCGAAGAGGACATTATGTTTCTCGACCATTTGTATGAGAAGTTCGCCACTGCGGGAATAGATGTTCTTGAGGGGGGAGGGATGCTTGAATTTCCCGATGCCTTGCCTGAGAAGAAACCCTCCTTTCTTAAGACAGATTCATCGTATGATTCGATTCAGATGTATTTAAAAGAGATTGGGCAATACCCTTTAATTCTCGCGCATCAGGAAAAAGAACTCGCAAAAAGAATTGAAAAAGGAGACCAGGAAGCCAAAAACCTGCTGGCAAGAGCAAACCTCCGGCTCGTCGTTTCAATCGCGAAAAAATATGTGGGACGAAGCCCTGACCTGACCCTGCTCGACCTTATTCAGGAGGGAAATCTCGGGCTGTTTAAAGCTGTGGACAAATTTGACTGGACAAAGGGCTACAAATTTTCGACATACGCAACATGGTGGATTCGGCAGGCAATCACCCGTTCTCTTGCCGACCAATCAAGAACAATCCGCGTGCCAGTGCACATGGTGGAAACAATTGCCAAGTACAAACAAGTCGTGCGAAGGCTCTCTCAAGACCTCGGGCGCGACCCGTTGCCCGAGGAAATCGCGGTTGAAATGGGACTTGATGTTGAGAAAATTTATAATATTGAAAAAATTGACCAGGATACTGTGTCTCTCGAAAGCCCGGTCGGAGACGACGGCGACGATGTGAAGTCAACGCTCGGCGATTTTCTCTCCGACGACAAAATTCTTTCGCCGGACAACGAGTCTTCGAGGAGAATTCTTTCCGACCAAGTGAAGGATATACTAAATGATTTGTCTGAGAAGGAAAAACATATTCTCGAGATGCGTCATGGGCTTATCGACGGCATTACCCACACTCTCGAAGAAGTCGGACAAAAATTCGGCGTGACGCGCGAGCGCATCCGCCAAATCGAAGCCAAAGCCCACGAAAAAATCCGTCAGCACGAGAAGGTGAATAGGTTGAGGAACTATTAGGGGGAGCTGTTAGGTGTTAGCTGTTAGGTTAAAGCTTGGAAAAAATAAATTAATCAATTTTTTGGTTTAGGAACTCTATCCAAATTGGACAAATCTGAAACCTCAAAAGGGAAGTGTTTTCTGCGTGATATACTTAAAAAATGAAAGACGATTTCAAGGAACTTTATAACAATTTAAATCCCGCCCAGAAAGAGGCAGTGGACGCCATTGAAGGCCCAGTGATGGTCATTGCGGGACCAGGGACAGGAAAAACAACTATTTTGACCTTACGTATCGCAAATATCTTGCGAAAGACTGACACTCCGCCACATGGCATTCTTGCGATTACCTATACGAATTCGGGAGTAAAAGCCATTCGGACAAAACTCGCGAGTATTATCGGCGCTCGAGCGCATGATGTTCGCATCCATACTTTTCACAGCTTTGCCTCCTCTATAATCGCGGAGTATCCCGACCATTTTTTGCACGTAAACGAGATGAGACAGATGTCGGACATTGAGCAGGAATCACTGGTCCGCTCCATTCTCGTTGACCCGCATTTTAGAGCGCTTCGTCCGACCGGCATGCCCGACGCCTATGTGAGCTCAATCTTAAGAACTATTGATGACGCAAAGCGCGAGGCGATGACTTCAAACTTGGTTCGGCAATTCGTGAAGGATGAAATTGCTCGAATTAAAAAGGATGAATCTTCTTTATCTACACGTGGAGCTACGAAGGGACAACTTAAGGCGGAGGCAAGAGACGCGATAGAGAAATGCGAGAAGACTCTCCTTTTTGCGGACGTGTTTGAAAAATACGATGATGCGAAGCGTGAAGCCAAAAAAATTGACTACAACGACCTTTTGATTGAGCTCCTTACGGCACTCCGAAAAAACGAACTTTTACTCCGACTGATTCAGGAGAGATATCTGTACATTCACATTGACGAGCATCAGGACACAAACGACACGCAGAATTTTATTATTAGCATCATCGCGGAATTTTTCGATACGCCCAATGTTTTTATTGTCGGTGATGAAAAGCAGGCTATTTACCGGTTTCAGGGAGCTTCAGTCGAGAATTTTCTTCTTTTGAAAAAAAAGTGGCCAAAGATGAAAGTAATTTCTCTCAAGACGAACTATCGCTCGCACCAAAGCATTCTTGACGGGAGTTTTAGCATGATTGAGAAAAATTATGATGACAATGAGCATACGGATTTACGGATACGGCTAAAATCTGCCGACGGTAATGACACTAATAACCCCAACCCAATCGCAGTGGTGACCGGTGAAAATGTTGGCGCCATGGAGCTCTACCTGGTGAAAGAATTGCAGTCTCTCAAAAATCAAACTGTGGCGATTATTGTCCGAAGGAATCGCGACCTCGACAGAGTTATTCGCCTACTGGAGTCGCACGGCATCCCCGTTTCATCGGAGCGCAGTGTTGATATTTTTAGTCATCCTGTCGGCCGGATTTTTTTCGACCTTATAGATTATCTTGCCGACTCGACAAAGGTCTCCGCGCTCGCAACAACGCTCGCCTCGGGAATGTGGCAATTATCACCTGAAAATTCGTTCGAGCTTGTTCGCGCTCTTCGAAGCGGTGTGCCATTCGACCTAAATAAAAAATTGCCCGCGCTTCTCCGCATAAAAAGTGAGCTCATCTCCGACAGTCCGGTAGGGTTCCTAATCCATGCGGGAGAGGAATCCGATTTCACAACGCTCATTATCAAGGACCCGTCGTATGTCCATGTCTGGAGGGGGATTATTGCGCTTGCCGAATCGCTTACCCGAGAAGGTAGTATTTCCGACCCGAGAGAATTGATAAAAAATATGTTAGCGTACAGAACATCCGCCGAATCTCGGCCGGTTAAGGTTACCGTTGGCGCTCCCGACGAAGCTATCCAGGCCATGACAGCACATGGAAGTAAAGGACTTGAATTTGATCGCGTATTCATTCCCTATGCCACTGAAGAATCCTGGGTAGGTCGCGCACGAGGAGCTTCGTTTATTCTACCGAGAAAGCGTGTAGAGGAACATAATATAAAGGACATCCGTCGCCTGTTTTATGTCGCGCTCACGAGAGCTCGAAAGCATGTGACGATTCTCACAGCTCTCGAAGAGTCTGACGGAAAAATTCTCTCTCCGCTTCGTTTCATTACAGAGCTTGACTCCAAGCACACTTCCCATATTTCGCTTAAAAGAGTTGGTGTCGATGAAATTTATGCCGGCACTTCGCCTCAAAACGCGCGGTCTTCAGCGCTTCTTAATCTGGCAAAAAGTGTAATCGGGAATGAGGGTCTATCTGTTACGGCTCTTAACCACTTTCTTTTATGCCCGAACAAGTTTCTTTTCTTGAGTGTTCTCAAAATGCCTCAAGCGCCCTCCGCGCCTTCTGAAAAGGGAATTGCCATGCATGAAGCACTCTCTTCAGTCTGGAAAACAGAATCGAGAACGGTAAAAAAAATACAAAGTGTTCTTAAATCTTCTGTCAATGAATATTTTGATGTGTCGCTATTACAAACGTCGGAAAAAGAGGCGGCTAGGAAAGAACTGATTGAGAATATTCCCGCTGTGGCAAAAGCGCTCGAGACGCATTTTTCCATTCCGAAAGATTCCTCGATTTTTACGGAGACTTGGGTTGAAACTACTTTGCAAATCCCAATTCACGGCAAGCTCGACCTCCTCATAGATACGGGAGACAAAGCCTTGGTCTTTGATTACAAGACCCGTCTGGCAATGTCCGTTCATGCCATAAAAGGGGAGACAAAAAATGATACCGGGGACTATTGGAGGCAACTTATTTTTTACAAAATTTTGGTTGAGAGCGATGTGCGCTTTAAAAATTGCCAAATCATCCCCTCTTTAGTTTTCGTTACACCCGATACGATTGGGAGATGTCCGATAATAACAGTGCCAATAAGCGACGAGGATGAGAGACAAGTAAAAAAAGACATCCAAACTTTAGTCGACAGTGTCCAAAATGGAACGATACTTGAGGCGAAGTGTCGAGATACAAAATGCGAATGGTGCGGGATGAGAGAAGTGGCGAAATAACAAACGAATTATTTCATCGTGAGAAGCGAGTCGATTATCGCCTTTATGACAGGCTGGGGAAGGGAACCACTAAAGATGAGCTCTTTTCCGCCCTTATTGAAGTAAAATAAATCTTTTGGAATTATCGCGTTCGGAGCAATTTTGCCAAACTCACTTGAAATGACGGCGAGCACTTTTTCTTGATTTTTCGCACTTAATGCGCTCGAAAGCACGATAGCGGTGTGAGGAGTGCCGTTTCCCCCTGCGGCGACCGCTTGCTGGTAGTCACCCTCTACTTTTTTGGCGTATTTCCCGCTCGAAAGACATGCGTCGAACGCCTTAGTATCCAATCCGATTTCTGTCGCAGTACTTTTAAGTTTAGCTGGGTCAAGACCGTTGTTTGACGGAGTAATTTCATATATTTTGTCGAGATACTGCCAAAACTTCTGGTTGCCACCGAGCTCGTTAGCGCACTCCGTCGCCTCCGATTCTTTTCTAGCTTTTGGATGGAGAGAGTCTATTGGGAAATGCCGGTAGGTCCACGCAATACGCCCGTCTTTTCCATACTCATCCATGAGAGCATGCATCGTTCCCTGAAAAACTTTGCAGAATGGGCATTCTAGGTCGGAATACTCAACAAACATAAGACTTGCATTTCTGCTCCCCAGAACGTGATCATCTGTCGTCCCTGGCTTGATAACCACCGTTTTTGCCACAGGAGCGCTATTCTGGCCTCCCTCCGCACTAACAGACCTGCCAGAAGCTGAATTGGAGTAGATGATTGAACCACCAATTAACATCCCCGCAATGATTATTGCAATAGGAACGGCGAAAGAATTAGGCGGTGGCGAACTTAAAGGCGTCATTGAGGATGAGTTTTGAAATTCATTTTCCATACAATTGATACGAATACATACGAAACGGGACTCTATTTAATAAATATACTGGCATTATACATTAGAAATTAGATATTGGAAATTGGATATTTCTTAGAACAGCAATGTCTGTGTCACGCTCTTTTTGGGCATCTGCTCCCAGAGCGAAGTGTCGAATTTAATATCAATATATTTTTCCCCCTCCTTTGTTCGAAGGTAATTATTTTTCAGGGCAAACTCATACAACTCTTTTGTCACCTTTACGTCTTGAAGGCAATATTTTTTTACCTTGTCTTTCTCTCCGCGCCTCCACCACTCTACTGACTGAAGTCCGCTCCCGCTTTTCCCGACTCCGAGTGTTGACTCCGCAATGTGGCCAAGCCCGATGCGCCTACCAAACGAGTTCTTGATTTCCTTCATTATGTCCACGCTTTTAATTTTTCTCAAATCACCAGGATAATATTTGTTCAAAAGGGGAATGTCAAAATGTTCCGAGTTGAAGCCCACAAGCAAATCAGCTTTCTCCAAAATGGGCCAGAGCTTTGAAAGTTCCTCCTGCTCGTAACATGAATACTCATTCGTTTCGGAATCGTGGATTCCCACAACCGCCAAATTTAAAAGCGCGGGGTCATTTTTCCCCACGTCTTGAAAGATATTCGTTGTTTCTATGTCGAAGACGATTTTCCTCATACGAATGAATTTACCAATATACAAATAAACCCCTAATATACTAATGGCTACTAATAATTCAACCTCCTCCACCTCGCAGACTCGGCGCCTCCTTTCAAATGTCTAAGCTTTTAGAACGGACTTGATTTTATCCAACTCAACAACAACTTCCTCTCCCGTTTTCAAATTCTTCACCTTGTATTGTCCGCTCTTTGATTCTTCCTCGCCGTACACGATAACATAAGGAATCTTGAGCTTATCTGCAAATTTTATTTTGTCGCCCACTTTTTTGTCACTCGAATCTAAAAGCACGTTTACACCGTCTTTTCTCAAGGATTCCGTAAATTCTTGCGCTTTCTCAAAATTTTCATCCCCAATAAGCGCGACTGCCACTTGTGTTTTCGACGAGAAGCTAGGCAAAAGATTGCGGGTCTCCAAAAAATCCCTAATTGTCACGTCTCCCATGGCAAAACCAAACGCCGGAATATTCTCTTCTCCAAAAAGAGACAGCAGATTGTCGTAGCGCCCTCCGCCAAACAGAGCTCTTCTATTTTGAGGGTTAGTGTCAAATATCTCAAATACGATTCCCGTGTAGTAATCGAAACCCCTCATGAGCGCCGGTGAAAAAACTAAATTTTTTATGCCTTTTTTTTCGAGCTTGAGCAAAACCTCTTTAATTTCTCCAATCCCGCTTTTTTCTTCCTCATTTGACTTCAGGGCAGAAATTACGACATCGAGGTCTTTCGAGTTCAGAACATGCAAAAATGATTCTGTTTTTTCTTCGAGAAGATGTTCGGCCTGTCTCTCAAATTCACCCGCTTCCATTTTATCTTTTCTATCGATAAGCCTCGATACTTTGCTCGCGCCTTCCTGGTCAAGTTCAAAAACATTTTTGAGAATATAGTTCATCACCTTTCGGCTATTGACCCTGATTTCAAAATCTTCATCTTTGGCTCCGTATGATTTCATGAGAGCACTCGCAAGGGAAATCACCTCGAGCTCCGACTTCATGTCGGCGATTCCAAACATATCAACGTTGAGTTGCCAGTGTTCCCTAAGCCGTCCTCGCTGGGGTTTTTCATACCGAAATACATTCGGGATTGAATACCAGCGCAATGGGAATGTGAGCTCACGGCGTTTTCCTGCGACCATTCGCGCAACGGTCGGCGTCATCTCCGGACGTAAAGTGACATCTCTCCCGCCTCGGTCCGTAAAAGAGTATGTCTGCTCCTGCACGATTTCGTCGCTTGTTTTCGCCTTATAAAGCTCGGTAGGTTCGAGAATTGAAGCCCCGTATTCCTCGTATCCATAGCTTTCTACTACCCGTCGCCAGACACTAAAAATATAGTTCTGAATGAACATTTCGGGAGGATAGAAATCCCTTACTCCCTTGTAGCTCTCGGTATCGAGCTTTGCCTTTTTTTGTATCATGTATATATAATAACGAAGCTATGAGCACTATACAAGCAGGAGTCTTAAATTTATACAAACGCCACGGGGAAACGCCCCGTGAGACGATAGAGCGTTTCAAAAGCCGGCATCCCGAATACGCGGATACAAAAATGACATATGCGGGCCGACTAGACCCGATGGCGGAGGGAGTACTGCTTGTCGTTTGCGGAAAAGAAATTGAAAATAAGGAAAAATATCTTGACTTGGATAAAGAATACATCTTTGAAGCTGTTTTCGGAATCCAGACTGACACCTATGATATTTTAGGCGTTCCAAGTTGGAAATTGGCAATCGACGATTGGGAACTAAAGTCAAAAAATTTTCATGGTGAAAAGTTAATCATAAATGAAATTGACAAAATGAAGGGAAAACGCATGCAATTATATCCCCCATATTCATCTAAAACAGTCCTAGGCAGAAAGTTATTCAATTGGGCGAAAGAGGGAAAACTAAATGAAATTGATATCCCTGAAATTGAAATAGAAATATATAATCTGGAATTGACAGGCCTTCGAAGCATACATAAAAAAGAATTTGAAGAATTTGTGAACGAATCGATTTCTAAAGTGAAGGGAGATTTCAGGCAGGATGAAATTGCAGAAAGTTGGAAAACTTTTTTTGAAAATTGCAAGCGAAGCGAATTTGTAGTCTTCACATTTCGAACAGTGTGTTCCCGAGGCACCTATGTGCGCTCCATAGTTCATGAGTTGGGTATTAAGCTTCAAATTGGCGCTGTAACCCTTCATATCAAGCGAACCAGAGTGGGAAATCACGTAATCCACAGCTCCTTGACGTAGCGCACTATTCTGATATAGAAAAAGAATGTATAATAGTTAACATATTTATTCGACTCAAGCTTTTTAATAACAAAATTGTGGTATACTAAGAGCCCAACAGCGTTTTTTCATTTTAATAATTTATAGAATTTCTATGTATGATTCAAAATTTCCAATCTCGCGTTTCGAGAGAGAGAGAGAGAGAGAGAGTAATCTCCTCTCAAGAATTTAAGATAAAACTGGGAGGACTAGTAGTCGTCGCTTTGTTTGTTATTATTTCTCTCCCCTCATTTGTCTTCGCCTCTCCGCTCTATACTCCCGGTCAAACCCTAAACCCCAGTTGTCTTCCTACAAACCCCGACTGCACCGTTTCTCCCTCGGCATACACAGGTATGCCTAGTTTTGGCATCGGAACAACTACGCCTTCCCAACAACTAAGTGTCGTTGGTCAACAGAGCATCAGAAGGAATTCTAGTACAGATAATTCAATAATAATATCAGATTCAAACGTGCAAAGTTTTAACAATGCAACTACGATTACCATAGGTAACAATCTTACTTTTACAGGTTCAGGTATATACGCCCCAGACGCATCTGTTCTTATAGGAAATGGTATTGAAAGTGTCTCCAAAGCAGGTAACTCATATTGGAATGTTGTCGTCGGAGATCATGTATTGCTGACTGCCAACGAGCCAAAAAATGTCGTAATTGGAGCATTGGCTCAAGCAAGCGCCGGCGATGGTACTGCAATTGGGTTCAACTCACGTGTCGGGAGTTTTTCTATGGCTCTAGGTAGTACAGCGCAGGCTCTAGGAAATTTTTCTGCAGCTATCGGCCCTTTTGCATCAGTTACTGGCGACAATATTTTTGGATACGGTGTTGCCGCGACCAGACATTGGTTTGCAGGAACTGTGGGAATTGGAACTACCACTCCCTCCTCCAAACTCTCCATCACCCAAAGCGCCAACACTTCGGCAGGTGGTTTATGGCTCTCGACCTCAAACAACACAGATTATCGAAGCATGTTTATGGATACTTCAGGAGTTCTGTCATTTACCGGTGGAGATACAGCGGGAGTTTTGAATACCGCAACGCTAAATGCCGCCGGAGCTTGGACCAACGCTTCGGACATCGCTTACAAGGAAAACATTGTTGACCTCTCCACCAGATACGGACTTGATACAGTCCTCCAAACCCAACCTCGTTTTTACACGATGAAGGGTGATACCCATATCCCTCAAGTCGGATTTATCGCCCAAGAACTCGAGCTTGTAATTCCCGAAGTTGTAGACGGAGAGGACGGCTCCAAAGGCATCTCTTACGGCAACCTTGTTGCGGTGGCATTTCAGGCGATAAAGGAACTTGCGGGCAAGTTGAATGATCTCATGGTAAACACAATTAAGGCAGTAACAGGCACGTTTACAACCGTCCAAACGGACAATCTTTGTGCAGACGACATCTGTATCAACAAAGACCAGTTGAAGGCACTCCTTATTCGAGCCGGCGGAACAATCACCGCTCAACCTGATCCATTACCTCCCGCTCCTTCCATTGACCCAACCACCACCACAACACCAAGCACTCCTTCTACCCCTGATCCAATCGCGACCTCAACCCAACCAATTACAGACGACCCTATTCCGGACGATACGGCTTCATCTACACCTCCTCAATCATTGGAGGAAACTGTGATAACGGATCCAATCCCTCCTGTAACTGTGGCAGAACCGACAGTGCAGGGAATAACGGTATTAGGCTTTTGATTGCGATGAACGGACGTCAAGGGTAGCAGTCGCTTTTGACCGAACTAGTGACACAAAGGTTGAACCTTTGGGATTACTATTTATCCACCACCCAAGCCCTTGCGGTTACAAAATTATGGTATACTAGTACACAATAGCTTTCATTTATCTTTCAATTTACTTGAATTTTTTATGTATGACTCAAAAATGCCGATCTTGAGTTCCGAAAGAGGAGGAGTAAGCACATCTTGCGAATTTAAAATAAAACTGGGAGGACTAGTAGTCATCGCTTTGTTTGTTATTATTTCTCTCCCCTCATTTGTCCTTGCTTCTCCGCTCTATACTCCCGGTCAAACGCTGAACCCCAGTTGTCTTCCTACAAACCCCGACTGCACCGTTTCTCCCTCGGCATACACAGGTATGCCTAGTTTTGGTATCGGAACAACTACGCCTTCCCAACAACTAAGTGTCGTCGGCCAACAGAGTCTTCAAACTTCGAGCGTTGATAGTTCAATAGTAATATCTAATCACCCTTATCTCATATCCAATGGTGGTGATAATTTAGATCTCATCATCGGCAATAATCTTGTTTTTACAGCAGGAGCAGGTGAAGGATCATCAGTGCTATTAGGGAATAATATAGAAACTGGAGGGATTCCAGGGGCTGCCAACTCGTATTTCAATATATTGATTGGTTATGGTGTAAAATCTCTAGCTAACGAGCCTAAAAATATTGTTATCGGGGCGACTGCCCAAGCAAGCTCTAGTGATAGTGTCGCAGTTGGGTACGCATCAAGAGTCGGAAGACGGTCTATTGCTATAGGTTCTCAAGCGTCGGCCCCGGGGGATGATTCTGCCGCTTTCGGCAGTTTTTTAACAGTTTCTGGCAACAATATTTTTGGATATGGTAAAACCACGACCAGAAATTGGTTTGCTGGAACTGTAGGAATTGGAACTACCACTCCCTCCTCCAAACTCTCCATCACCCAAAGCGCCAACACTTCGGCAGGTGGTTTATGGCTCTCGACCTCAAACAACACAGATTATCGAAGCATGTTTATGGATACTTCAGGAGTTCTGTCATTTACCGGTGGAGATACAGCGGGAGTTTTGAATACCGCAACGCTAAATGCCGCCGGAGCTTGGACCAACGCTTCGGACATCGCTTACAAGGAAAACATTGTTGACCTCTCCACCAGATACGGACTTGATACAGTCCTCCAAACCCAACCTCGTTTTTACACGATGAAGGGTGATACCCATATCCCACAGGTTGGATTTATTGCCCAAGAACTCGAGCTTGTAATTCCCGAAGTTGTAGACGGTGAGGACGGCTCCAAAGGCATCTCCTACGGCAACCTTGTTGCGGTGGCATTTCAGGCGATTAAAGATTTGGTTCATAACATCGCGACTGAATTATTTACGAAGAAACTTCACATAACTGAACAAATCTGCATTGATGATGAATGCTACTCAAAGGAAGCGTTGAGACAACTGTTACGCGATTCTGGGGCAAAACCGATAGTGCCACTTTCTCCTCCACCTGATTCCGTGTCCACTCTCGTGTCTTCATCAGACCCGATTTCTACCACAACTTCCAGCACCCCTCCTGCTCCCGACTCAATCGCAACGACCACTGACTCGATACCAAATGACACGAGTTCCCTAGCTCCTATAATTCTTCCAGAACCGCCGAGAGTGTCGCCAACGGAGCTCTTTGTGCAACCGGAAAATTTGGATACTGCCACTCCCACTAATTCTGTTGAGCTGACTTCCCCCGAAACAGCTACTCAATAATTATGGTGTCTCGTAATCAAATACAAATTCTTTTTGTTTGCAGTTTCTTTTTCGCATTGTCTGTATGGTTTCCGTCAATTTCTTTTGCCTCGGCCACCGATGGCACTATAGTAAATCAATACGCCTGGGGCGAGTATACTGGCTGGGTCAATTTTGCTCCCGCAGAAGGAAATATCCATATTACCGATACTGCTGTTACAGGTTACGCCTGGGATGCCAATTATGGCTGGATCAATCTTGCTCCCGACCAATCAGGAGTGCTAAACGACGGCAATGGCACTCTCTCCGGCTTTGCTTGGAGCCAAGGAGGCGGATATATTGATTTCTCCGGCGTTACAGTGAATTCCTCGGGAACATTTACCGGCATAGCCACGGGAGCCGTTTATGGTCGCATCAATTTCGATTGTGACAATTGCTCTGTCACGACCGACTGGAGGCCAGCTAGTTCAAGGCAGGTCGTCACTGCCTCTACTGGAAGAAGGACAGGAGGGGGAGGCAGATCCGTATTTACTTCACCTCAAACTAATCCGATTGAACTCGACTCTCTAGATTCCTTGAGCCCCAATGCTTTGTCTGAATCCATAAATACTTTCATTAACAATGCGCAAGGAATACAGTTACAAACCAATCCTCCAGCAGGAGATAGTCAACAAGCTAGTCAACAAGCTAGTCCACAAGATGGACAGTCGGACGCTTCGTTATCGCAAACCGATTCAGCTTCATCAAGTATTGAGAATCAAAATGAAGCAAACATTGAAAGTAAGCCGAATACCACAGATACATCGGGGAACTTTGCGGGCATTGCGCTAAAAATCTCGCTTATCATCCTTCTCTTAATCGTCATCGCCCTCTTTGTCAGATTCACTTTATTTAAAAAATGAATATGTTGTCGTCTCTGTAGGACTTAACTTGGGCGCTATGAATTAGGTAAGAAAACAGGTTTTTGGGAAATCGAGTCTCATAATGCAAAAAGGTGGAAAAGTGCCATATCCACAGGGCGATTCGCCAACCCCTTGCTATTTTTTGGGATTCATGTATGCTAATCTCCAATCGTAGGATTTCTCTCAAGTTGATTCAATTTGGTGAAGGTCGTCTATCGATGTTTAAGATAGTTAGATACAAATAGAACTTACATATTGAGATGCAATTCGAGGCGTGAGCGAGGTTTGCGACTAAAGTGTAGTTTAGATACTACACTGCAGGAGCAAATGAGCGAAGCAACGAAGAAGTGTGCTCAATATGTAAGTTATATAAAATGGCAAAAAAATTATATATTGGTGGTTTGTCTTACACTACTACCCAAGACGGTTTGAAGGACGCGTTCGCTCAAGCTGGATCGGTAGTATCTGCAAACATAATCATGGACAGAATGACAGGAAAGAGCCGGGGATTTGGTTTCGTTGAAATGGAGGATGCTGACGCTGAAAAAGCAGTCAGCTTCTGGAATGGAAAGGAACTGGATGGAAGGACTTTGACTGTCAACGAGGCTCGCCCAATGGCGCCCCGAAGCGATCGTCCACAGCGAAATGGCGGTGGAGGATATGAGAGGGGAGGTGATCGTGGCGACCGAAGAAGCTTCTAAATAGCTTCAAGCTACTAGCTATCAGCTTTTAGCTAAATCACAAAACCGCCCAATGGGCGGTTTTGTGATTTCTGGGTGGTCAACTCTTACCCGTTTGAGAAGCGGTGTCCTCATTTTTACAGCTATTCGAAAACTCACGGGAAAAATGGGAACTGCAACCGTATTCGAAAAATCGATGCGGTTTTTATTTGCCCTAGAATATCAGACGCTACACGATTGACGCCTATGGTTGAAGTGCCATCAATCTTGTGATATGGTGAACTCGGCAATACCGCCAAACTGTCAAAGGAAATAATCATGAAGACCAGTTCATTCCGACTCATTTCGCTCGTTCTTTTACTCACTCTTCCCGACGTGGCTCGGGCACAAGAGTTTGGTCTCGTCAGCACACATACATCCATCCACTATGCTCCTGGGCCAGGTGGCGATCTTGTGAACTTCGGGAACTTTTCGATTTCTTTTGAGGTAACCTCATCCGAAAATCTATTCATCCGAAGCGAAGACTACAGCCAGTATAATCACAACTTCCCCATCGCGACTCTTCAACTGGATCTTAATAGCTTTTATGATCCGGTGCAGACTCTCATGAATTCTGGGAGTGAAATTGGAGACACATCGGAATGGTATGTCGTACCCGAGGGACAACGCCGAATCTTCCAGGTCGTTTTGGAAAATTTCGTTGCTCCGCAAACGGGATTGTATTCGTTGGGACTCAACTTTTTTGAAATCACACATGATCCAGAAGGAGGTGACCTTTCATACTTGATTTTGGATGAACATGTATTTCGAACGGACCAGCTCTATCTTTCTCAAGTTGTCCCTGAACCGAGTTCAATAATCATCCTTTTCATCGGAGGCATTGCTCTTGTGGCCCATAGACGGCGTTGAGCCGAGCTACGGTTGACAACAGGTCAAGTACTATTCTCCAGAATAGTACTTTTTTTAATGTTCAATCCATTTCAATGCTGAATATCTAGCCATCAGAATTGAATATTAACCCGATATTGGCTAGTATTATCTGTAAGATTTACTCGCGTTGTTCACAGTTCTTGCGGGTAAAAGTAATTGG